>CAZSAH010000029.1:0-20565 GCA_964605015.1 uncultured Alphaproteobacteria bacterium
CAGGGGACCCATCCTCACGGATTAAAATGGGGTCATTGAGGAGTTCCCCTTGGAAAACAACATCGCCGCGAATTAAATCAGTCCAGCGAATCTCTCCTTTGTCCATTTTAAAGCGCCAGTGGGGTTGCCGTCCTTCTTCCTTATATTTATCAAGCTGGGCAGGTGTTAAGGCAAGCGCGGCTCTATTATAAAGAGGGGGCTTGCCCGAAGAGATCTGAACCTTCCTCTGCAAGTCAAGCTCCTCAGAGGTTTCAAAGCAGGGATAAAGGCGGCCCTTGGCTTTAAGAAGATCGCCCGCTTTTTCATAAGCAGCCAAACGATCCGATTGTTTCACGACGTCATCATAGTGAAGGCCTAACCATTTGAGGTCTTCTTGGATTTGGTCTACGTACTTTTGTTCGGAACGCTGAGCATCCGTATCATCAAGCCGTAAAATAAACTGGCCTTTATGGGCGCGTGCATAAAGCCAGTTGACGAGAGCTGTCCGGGTGTTTCCTAAATGAAGGTAACCCGTCGGAGAAGGAGCAAAGCGAAGTTTTATCATTATATGTATCGGTGCGACTTTCTAAATTTTTCAAATGGTATGATGAACTTGATGATAATAGCATAGGGTACGAAGATTTTTACGAACTTTCAAGAAAGGATATATATAACTTGAAGAAAGTTTGCATCTTATGGAGATCTCCTTTGCCAAAAGAGCTCAATTCAGGTAAAAGGAGGTAAGGGTGGAGTAAGATCGTTTTCTTCCAAGGCCCCTTTCCAAACAGGTGTTTCTTACATTGTTGTATCTTTGCAACTCCCCCGAACCTTTTTTAAGAAGTCATTAAGTTTTTTCTAATGGCTCGCGAAAAGCTATGATAAGAATGTCTGTGTTAACTTTCAAGAAAGGATATACAACATGAAGAAAGTTTCTTTATTCGCAACCGCAATCTTAACGACTGCAGCATCTTGGGCATCCGCACAAGCACCTGTTGCAGTAGCTGGCCCTGTGCCAGTTGCAAACCCTTGCCCATGTCCAAAGGCGTTTCAAGGTTTCCATCTTGGTGGTAACGTTGGATACGGCGTTGGATATGCTAAAGAAAGGTTCACTATTCTCAACGATGATGGTACGGAGTTCGGTACTATAAGAAACACAAAAGGCGTCAGAGGATTTGACGGTGGTCTTAACGTAGGGTACACTCATCGTTTTGGCAACGTTGGTCTTGGCCTCGAAGGTGTATTCAACTGGGCGACTACAAAAGGACAGTTTCAAGGTCCTTTTTTTTCCAACATTACAGACAAGCTAGCTCTTAGGAATTCTATCCAAGTAAGAGCGAACCTTTCTTACGTCATTTGCAATCTTGTTGCCCCTAAGATCATTCTTGGATGGGACAACTCAGAATGGCGCAGAACGCTTTCTGAGATTAATGGAGATACCTTCTTCACTAACAAGAAGCGTTACAATAGCTTCCTCTGGGGTGCAGGCGTAGACTTCTTACTCGCAAAGCATGTTATCGCTGGAATTGAGTACACGGGTACAATCGCAGGCAGCAAGACAGTGAATGTTGTTGGCGGTGTTCCAGCCATTCCTAATACTTTCAGCGCGAGAACACAACCACAATACAACAGGTTTGCTTTAGTTATTAAGTTTATCTACTAAACTTAATAAAGAACTTGTTCTTTAAAAAAGGTCCCCGCCATGTGCGGGGATTTTTTTATACCCATTGCACTTGATGTTGCCTTATTGCAACCCCTCCCCTTGTCATCCTGAACTCGTTTCAGGATCTTGTTGTCGCTGGGATGCTGAAACAAGTTCAGCATGACACTATAGGGATGATAAGTGCGGGAAATGCTTCAGTTCATCTGATACATGAAACGTGCTGTGTATGCTTAGGTGTGGCGCTCATGACGCCCACTGAACAAGAGGGGGAAGGGACATCAAAATAGCCTCCACATTCCCATCGGTCTTAAGGCCGAAAAGGGTTCCGCGGTCATAAAGAAGGTTGAATTCAACGTACCGTCCCCGTTTTTTTAATTGAGCAGTGCGCTCACCTTCTGTCCAAGGGGTATGCAAATGACGTCGCACGAGTTCCGGATAAATATCTGCAAAGGTTCGCCCTACGTCTTGGGTAAAGGCAAAATCTTTCTCCCAATTGCCTGAATTCAGATAATCGTAAAAAATACCGCCTACACCACGCGCTTCTTGGCGGTGGGGAAGATAAAAGTACTCATCCGCGGCGTGTTTAAATGTGGAATAATAGGTTGCATCAAAAGCATCACAGGTTTTTTTGAGGGCCGCGTGAAAATCGTTTGTATCTTTGTCTATGGGAAAACAAGGGGTTAGGTCAATTCCTCCTCCAAACCACTGTTTTTCCGTCATAATCATCCGTGTGTTCATATGCACGATGGGAACATGGGGGGAGCGAGGATGAACCACGACAGAAAGACCACTTGCCCAGAAATGGGGATTTTCTTCAGCGCCAGGGATTTGTGTACAGAATTCTTTAGAAAATTCCCCAAAAACCGTGGAGACATTCACGCCCGCTTTTTCAAAAACTTCCCCCTCTAAAATAGCCATTGTCCCCCCTCCCCCGCCGGGGCGTGCCCAAGGTTTGCGGATAAATTTAGACCCTGTCTCAACATCCTCTAAAAGGGTAATGAGCTGAGCTTGGAGGGATAAAAACCATGCAGAGGCCTGGTCTTGTTGCGCTTTATGGGGCATTACAACCCTCCCTTAAGCTGTTGGGTTTGCCGCAGGGCCTCTGTTGTGACGATTGCCGCTGCGATGGCTAAATTGAGGGATCGCCTTCCTGGCACCATAGGGATGGAAACGGTTTCATGGCAATCCTCCACAATATGAGGGGGAAAGCCAATGCTTTCTTGCCCCATAATTAAAAGATCAGAGGGGGAAAAGGAAAACTGAACATAGCTTTGAGGGGTCCCAGGGATAACAGCTATCCGGCGTCCGTCTTTGCGTGCAGCGCAAAAAGATTCCCAGGATACAAACCGCTGAACGTTTGCCATGTCTCCATAGTCCATTCCGGATCTTTTTAAGCGTTTATCCGTAAAAAGAAAGCCACATGGCTCTATAATATCAAGCGGAACGCCCATGCACGCCCCGTAGCGTATGAGTGTTCCCACATTTTGAGGAATTTCAGGTTGGAACAAGACAAGATGCATAGCCTATCCTATTTCGGTTGGTGTTAAAAAAAGGGCTTACAGAACCTTTTCTAAAAATGCAGAGGCTCGTTTGGTTCGGGGCTCTTTGAAAAATGTTTGGCTTTGGGAATCCTCAACAAGCTGGCCATCATCCAAAAACCAAACACGATCGGCCACCTCACGCGCAAACCCCATTTCATGGGTCACAACGATCATTGTCATCCCTGTGTGGGCTAAGCCTTTCATGACGTTTAGAACCTCTTTCACCATTTCTGGATCAAGGGAAGAGGTGGGCTCATCAAAAAGAATGACCTCCGGCTCCATGGCTAAAGCCCGTGCAATGGCCGCGCGTTGTTTTTGTCCTCCAGAAAGATGGGGGGGATAGGTTTTTTCCTTGTCTTCAAGGCCTACCTTTTTTAAGAGCATTTTTCCCCATCCCACGGCTTCTTTACGGGGAAGTTTCTTCACTTTTATAGGGGCATAAATCACATTTTCAAGGGTTGTCATATGGGAAAATAAGTTAAACTGCTGAAACACCATCCCTACTTTTGTGCGAATTTTTCCAACATCCACGGACCCTTCCGTAATACAGGCCCCATCAAGATAAATTTTTCCCTTTGTGAGAGGCTCAAGCAGATTAATGGTGCGTATCAGCGTTGATTTACCCGAGCCTGAGGGGCCAATGATGGCAAGGACTTCCCCTTGCTCAATTTTCCCGGAAATGCCTTTCAGCACCTCATGAGAGCCAAAGGATTTATGAATATTTTCAAGACGAATCATGATGTTTTTAACTTCTTTTCAATCACGCGAGCGATGCCGGTTAAGCCCATCACAAGAATATAGTATAAAGCGGCAGCAATAAGAAGAGCCTCAAAATACATGTATGTGTTAGTCGCAACAACATTGGCGCGGTGTAAAATATCTGCGCCGCCAACCACTGAAATTAAGGCCGACTCTTTCAGTAAATCTATGGATTCGTTGACAAGGGAAGGCAGAATATTGCGAATAGCTTGGGGTAGAATAATGTCTTTCATCATTAAGGAATAGGGAATACCAAGGGACAACGCCGCTTCTTTTTGTCCTTTATCAACAGCTTCGATCCCAGCTCTGAAATGTTCTGAAAGGTAGGCAGCTGAGTTAAGGGTAAAGGCTAAAATTCCTGCTTCCCAGGCGGAAACAGTATAGCCCACAAGCTGGGGACTAGCATGATAGATAAGGACAAGCTGTACAAGGAGAGGTGTGCCTCTAAAAATAGAGGTATAAAAGCCTGCAGCCCACTTGAGGGAGGCTACGTGACTCACCTTACAGAGGGCCAGAAGAGCGCCCAATATAAACCCAAGACATAAGGAAACACTCGTATAGGCAAGGGTAACCTGAACCCCCCCCAGAATATAGGGAACAGATGGCCAAATGCGCTCAAAATCTAAAACCATTAGTGGACGATCCACTGATCAGCAATTTTTTCGATATCTTCTTTCATGGCTTTGAGCGCCTGGTTGGTAGGAACCACCCAAGGGGAGCCCTTGGGGAAGGCAATCACAAGCTCTTCCCCAGGAACGTCTAACACAAGAACTTTAAGACCAGGGGTAGAGGCCGCAATTTTGTGCGCCGTTGTTTCTTCTGTCAGGACGGCTTGAATGCGCTTATTTTTAAGCTCTTGGACAAGTTCTCCCCCTTTGTTAAGCGAAACAAGAGACAGCCCCGGAAGAGCCGCTTCCCATTTACGCGCCAACACTTCATGGGAACTTCCAATCTGAACACCCAATTTAGAGCCGGGAAGGTCTTTTTCAGAGGTCAGGGGCGACGTGTCAAGCACAAGGAGCGCGACCTTATGCGCATAATAGGGGTCTGAAAAATCAACGCTTTTTCGGCGCTCGTCTGTTGCGGTGATTGTGGAAATGCCCATATCAGCGCGACCCGATTGAAGAGACGGGATAATGGCTGAAAAATCAGCCTCCACAATTTTAATAGGGCGGCCTAAATGTTGGCTAAGCTTTTGGATGACATCCACATCAAATCCAACGACGTGATCCCCTCCTTTGGCCGTTTCTTTAAACTCAAAAGGCGGATTATCAGGAGAGATAATGACAATTAAGGGGTTTTGGCCTTCTTTCTGAGGTGATTTTTCGCATCCTACAAGAGACGTAAGAAGCAAACAAAGGCAAGCTATTCTCGTGAACATAATAATCCTCTTAGGTAAGATTTTTCTGAGCTGAGGATATCTTTTCTTGTCAGGAAAAGAAAGACCTGTGAACAAACAGTTGCAATTTTTCTTAATTATTTTTATGGTGCAACCACTTCCCTTGGGGCGTAGCCAAGCGGTAAGGCAGCGGTTTTTGGTACCGCCATGCGTAGGTTCGAATCCTACCGCCCCAGCCACGTCTTTGATCGGCTTTATTTAAGCATAGGTAAAATAGTTATAATGGCAGGGCCCATAATAACAATATAAATACACGGAAAAATAAAGAGCATCATGGGAAGAGAAAGAAGAATGGGGAGCTTTGCCGCCCTTTCTTCTGCCTCTACTAAGCGATCTTGGCGAAATTGTTCAGACAAGACGCGCATAGTCTGCGCAATAGGAGTTCCGTACTCTTCTGCTTGTAAAATGTTTGAAACAACAGCTTTAAAATAGGGAGCATCTAGACGGTCACTAAAGTGTTGAAAAGCTTTGCGGCGATCAGACAACATACTCAATTCAATAGAAAGAAGGGCGAGTTCATACCCTAAATCAGGAGAAAGTTGTGAAATCTCACGTGCAACTCGCTCAATACTTGCAACCAGACTTAAGCCTGCTTCTGTACAAATGACCATAAGGTCAATAGCGACGGGGAAAGCTTTTCGAAGACGTTCTTGGCGTCTTCGCACAAGAAAATCTAATCCAAAGTCTACTGAATAAGACCCAACAAGGGCAGCAGAGATCATAGCCAGTATTATATATAAACTATCCAAAGTCGAAAAATATGCTAAAATAACCCCTGTGATTATTGCCGGAGGAAAAATCATCAGAACTTTGGCGGTTTTATAAAAAGCATAAGTATGCTCAGACCTGAGTCCCGCTTTTCCAAAAAGCATATTTAAATTTTCTTGTTCCTCAGAGCTCCTTTTTTGAAGTTTATTAATAATTTTTTGTAATAAAGAAAATTCTTCTTCTGGGCCTCGATAAATTCTCTTTTGAATACTTGGTTCTTCAGTAAGCTTCTCTCTGTATTTCATTAAGTCTTGAAGACGATCCTTGAAAATATCCTCTTGATGCATCTTAGACAACATCTTTATTGCAAAATAAAATATTAAAAAAGCCAATAAAAAAGAAATAAAATCTATATTGCTCATTTTTATTCTCCTTTTTAATAAATATCTTTGTAAGCCATCCGAAATATGATAGTGATTCCCGTCAATAACATTCCTCCGCCAATAAGAAGCAATGTATGCCCTGACGACGTATAAAACAAAGAATCTAAGTATTTTGGACTTGATACATAAATAAGGCTTACAATAACAAAAGGAATGGATGTTAATACTGCAGCCGTTGCCCGAACTTCTCCTGTGAGAGCGCTGACTTTCTTCTTCAAATTTTGACGCGCCCGAATAATTTTTGAAAAATTTTCAATAGCTTCTGCAAGGCTTCCTCCTGTTTCTCTTTGTAAAATCAAGACGATAGAAAGCATTCTAAACTCATCAATTCCAATTTGGTTAGAGATGTCTGTGAGGACGATTTCGGGAGGCCCGCCAAGATTCATTTTTTCTGAAATTTGTTGAAAAACTTTTCCTACAGGACCTTCAACACGTGTGGCCACCATTTCAATCGCTCTTTCTGATGAGTGCCCTGCACGCAAGGCGCGGTGGATCATATCAAGAGCAATAGGGAAATCCGCTAGAAATTTATTTTTCTCCACATTTGTGAAATAGGTAATGAACAGCCAAGGCAGAATAAAACTACTTGCCGTTCCAAACAATAAGGAAAACAAAAAGTCTGCTCCAAAGGCAAACCATAAAATAAAGAAAATAATAAAACCAAGGCTTATGCTTGCTCCTATAAAAACAATGGGGTCAATCGTAAATCCTGCATGTTGGAGCCATTGTTTGAATCCCTCCACTTTTGGTAATTTGCTTTTAAAACGGAACGCGGGGTCAGAGGAAGGCTCTTTTATTAAAGAGCTCTCTTTTATTTCCTTCTGGAGCGGAGATTTTAAAATTTCTCCTAACCTTCTTGTCCAGTGGAGTTCGTCTTGCCTTTTTTTACGAGAGGACAAAAAGAAAAAAATAAAAGCATACATTACAACAAATGAAGCAGCTGATACTATGCTAATAATATTTACTAACGAAATATCTGCATTCATTGTTTTATCCCTTCATTATTTCTTTTAATTCTTTTTCAAATCCATAAAATGCTGCTCGTGAAGCAAACTCAGGTCTAATGCCTGAGAATTTAAAGATACCCTGAATAGAGGGTGACTTCTCGTCCTCTCCCCTCTCTTCTGTAAACTCAAATTTAAAGAGGGAATGCAGGACGATCAAGTCGCCCTCCATTCCCGTTATTTCTGTGATTTCCGTGACGCGGCGAATCCCATCCTTCATGCGCTCTGTATGGACGACCAAGTTAACAGCCCCTACAATTTGAGAACGTACGACGCGAGTGGGCATCTCAAAACCGGACATCATCATCATATTTTCAAGACGCGTTAAAACTTCTCTGGGGCGGTTCGCATGAATGGTAGACATACTTCCATCATGGCCGGTATTCATTGCTTGAAGCATATCAATGGTTTCTTCACCGCGCACCTCTCCAACAATGATGCGATCAGGGCGCATCCGTAAAGCATTTCGAACCAATTCTCGAATGGTGATTTCACCTTCTCCTTCTATATTGGGAGGGCGGCTTTCTAAGCGAACGACGTGAGGTTGTTGAAGGCGAAGCTCGGCAGAGTCTTCAATAGTAATAATACGTTCAGTGGGATCAATAAGTTGAGACATGGCATTTAAAAGGGTTGTTTTCCCAGAGCCCGTTCCTCCTGAAATCAATATATTAAGACGACTTGCTGCAGCAATTTTCAAGAGACTTGCCATGAGGGGAGAGAGATTTCCATTCTCAACCATCTGATCAATTGTGATGTCAGCCTGAGAAAACTTTCGAATAGAAATAGATGTTCCATCTAAGGCGAGCGGGGGCATGATAATGTTGACACGGCTTCCATCCGCCAAACG
This sequence comes from uncultured Alphaproteobacteria bacterium, assembly GCA_964605015.1. GTDB lineage: Bacteria > Pseudomonadota > Alphaproteobacteria > UBA9655 > UBA9655 > UBA9655. Next base: position 8,341 of record CAZSAH010000029.1, read on the forward strand.
TGCATCTACCATGGGACTTGACTCATCTATGCGTCGTCCAACACGACTTGCAATACGTCTCGCAATTTGTTGAAGATGGTTTTCGTCATGAAACTTAATGTGGATTCGTGCGAGTTTTCCCTTTCGCTCTACAAATACGTTGTTTGGGCCATTAATTAAGATGTCCGTTACGGAATCATCATGAACAATTTCTTCTAAAGGACCAAGGCCTATCATGTCATCCACCAGGGATGAAGCAAGTTGTCGTTGCTCTCGTGCGTTTATCTGAAGCTTCTTTTCAGAAGATATATCGGCAATAAATTGCTCTACCTCACGACGTAATTGATCCGGTTCCATTTGGTTCGCCGCCACAAGGTCAATTCTTTCCATGAGCGTTTCGTAAGCCATAATTTTAAAGGATTTTAGACTATCATCTTGATACTCAGACGGAGATGACTCAGTAATGAAAAAAGGGATCTCTTTTTTCTGAGCATCTTGTGGAGGTGCCTTGTTTTCTTTGTTAGAACTACCTTCATTTTCTTTGTTAGAACTATCTGGCTTTTTACCGAAAATCCCCATATTCTTCCCATTTGTTATGAGTGAAGCTTATGAGACGAGTATAGGTACAAAACCTTAAAATTAGTTTAATTTTTTCTAAAGAGATTCGAAAACCAACCTATTTCTTGCTCAGATTTCTTTCCACCGAGGATATCATCTGCTAAGGATCTGATGGAATTTTCTAAAGTACTCTTTTCTTTCACAAGGATTTTTCCTTGATTAACAAAATCCATAGGGATTTTAGGATCAAAGGGGAGAACTTGGCTCACTTTATGTTCAAGTGTTTTTTCAAAATTATCCAGGCTTACCTCACCTTTTTCATAAAGGCCGGATTTATTGATGACCACAACAATTTTACGTCCTCCTTCCTCTGGTCCAAAAAGACGAATAAGACGTGCTGCATCTCTAAGACTCGCAAGAGATGGATCGGCAACAAGTACCATAATATGAGCATGAGAAATCACGCTTTGAGATATACCGTTAGAGTAATGAGGAAGATCAACAGCAAGATAGTGAAATTGTTCAGATAAGGTTTTTAAAAGGAATAAAGCGCTTTCTGGCTTATAAGAAGCTGGGTCATCAAGACTTTCCTCTGCGCTTACGATAGACAATCGATCATCTACGGGCACTAAGAGACGGTCGACAAAAAGAGGATCCATACGATCAGGATTCTCGAGAGCTTCCTTTAGACCCGAGCTTTGTTTTAAATCAAAGTATAAAGAAACGGTACCGAAATGAAGATCTAAGTCCACAAGAGCAATCCGTCGAAATTTTTCTTCTGAGACAAGAGACGCGAAATTTGTGGCAAGGAAAGTGGTGCCAACTCCCCCGCGTGCTCCGACAAAAGCAATAATTTTTCCAAATTTAGAGTGTGGTTTCTTGTTGGATTCTTCACCAAAAAAGAATATCTTGAGAGTGCGGTCTAAAATATCAGGAAATAAAGGACTTACGAGATAATCAGCAATACCAAGTTTCATCAAATCTCTATAAAGCCCCACATCATTTCTTGCCCCAATGGCGAGAAGACTCACACCTGGATCACACAAATTGGCAAGTCGATTGAGGTCAGAGACCGGCATGTCGGATTTTGAAACATCAATGATGAGAAATTGCGGAGATTTTTTATGCGAAAAAACATCAAGGGCTTCCTTTAACCCACCTTTTTTGATGTCGCTTTTTTTGATATCAAGGTTTTTAAGAGAGGTACGAATAGTTTCGATATCGTCTTGATTTTCAAGAAAAACACCAACTTGAACAACAGTACCCTTTGATGTGGGCACGTTAGTACCCCCCAGAAGTTACAGTCGTAGACGTTGCAGGTGTTGTTGGTGTGACGCCGGTGGCCGTTGTAGTTGTCGTTGTTGAGCTTTGCAGCAACGGTGTTATGACGCCGTCTCGATAACGACGAACACCATTTGCTAAGACAATGCCGACATAGGGATCTCTTTCGCGTCCTCTGAGTAAATCACGAGGGTTAGCGACCATCATGCCAAGATCTGCTTCTACAGCACATCCAAAATTGCTTGAATGAGCGCTTTGTCTTGCATCGCCAATATTTTGAGAAAAATCAGAACAAGACGGAGGGATCACAACATATCTCTCAATAAGGATCTCAATCCCTGAGCGTGCAGTCTTGTCAGAAGCTGGACGACACCCTGTGTCCAAGTCATCTGTAGAGATAAGATCATCAGGCACACCATGTCTTAAAAGCTCGCGCTTAACATCTAGTATTCTCTTTTCTGATACTCCTCCGCATTGAGAGAGAGTCACGGCAACAGCAGAAGGACTTGGGACATTCTCTTTGAGGAATTTCTGAAGTTTTTTCTTTTCTTGGCATTCCAGCGCGGTTGCGTGTGCCGGATAACACACAGTGTGGGCAAAGACGATGCGTTCCACTTTGTTTTTCTTTGGGCTTTCAGCAGCTGTCCATTCAGCTACTTTTGGGGTGCACCCAGCCATTACAAAAAAGGCTATCAGATTGATTATTTTGTAAAATTTCATTACTTCTACCTGCTTCGTTAATTTTATTGAATGCTAAACCCAGCTGGACCAATCAAACGAATTCCGCCTGGACCAAAAACAGGCGCTTCTCCCTTTTGAGGACGCTCTTGCAAGAGCCGCCTTTCAAAAATTTGCTCAATAAAGGAGGCGTTCATGAGTCCATCTGTTGGGAGCGGCATTTCTTTTCCAGAAGCGGGTTCAACCAGATAGGGAGTGACAGTAATCACGAGCTCTGTTTCTAGATTCTGAAACCGATTGGATCGGAAGAGTGCCCCTAAAATTGGGAGATCCCCTAATCCAGGAAGGGCGTCTATCCCACTGTTAGATATATTTTTTATAAGGCCAGCGATAGCAAAGGTTTGCCCGCTTGCAAGCTCAACCGTTGTTTCAGCACGTCGTGTGAGGATTCCAGGCACAAGCTGACCATTGATGAAGGTCGTTGTTGTTTGATCTAGTTCGCTGACCTCTGGACGGACGCGCATGCTAATTAGGCCACCATCGAGGACGGTGGGTGTAAAGGCTAAGCTGACACCATACTGTTTGAACTGGACTGTGACCTGTCCAAAAGATTGAGGAACGGGGTAAGGAAACTCTCCACCAGCAAGAAAGCTCGCCGTTTCTCCTGAAATCGCTACAAGATTAGGTTCGGCTAAAATTGTAACAAGACCGTCTTTAGAAAGGGCAGTGAGGGCTGAATTCACATTAACGTGATTGTTCTGCACGTTAAAGCCAACAATGTTCTCTCCATCTATAGGCGGCTGTACACTTGTGACGTTATTTGTAGCAATAGGCAGGGCTGTAAAAGGGGCGATCCCCGTTAAAGCGCCAAAGTTAAAATTACCTACGTTTGCTATTGTGGTTTGCCAGTTAATGCCAAATTTATTCAGCACGGTTCGGCTGACTTCTGCTACTTTGACGCGCAAATTGACCTGCACAGGTGTTTTGACAACAAGACGATTAATGATCGCTTGTTCTGACCCCTTTGCGACTCCTTTCGTGGTAATGCTTCGCACAACGGAGACGATCTCTTCTGCTATGGACGGGGAATCAACTTGCCCTTTTAAGACAATAGCACCTGGAACAGATTGTAATTCTATCAAATCATAAGGATCAAAGGGGGCTATCAGCTCTTTTAATTGAGTGAGGTTATGGCTGACCACAATTGAGACCTGTAAGACTTCTTTGCCCTTCTTGTTCATCGCATAAACTTTTGTTACGCCAGGAGTCTTTCCAAATACATAGGCCACATTGGGACTGTTCAGCTGAATATCAGCAACGTCAGGATTTGCAATAAAAATTTCTGAAACATCTTGGTCAAATTTTAAAAGCTCCGCATCACCCATTTCTAACCGCATTGTTTTTGCAAGAGCTAAAGATAAGGAAAACAGGAAACACCCAAGAGTGCAGAGTGTGACAAGCCCTCTTTTTTTCCAGGTTTTGTATGTTTTCAGTTTTTGCCGTTCCATCATCTATTCCGTTCTTTTCAAAGGAGTGGACTTCTTTGTTTCATTCGTTTTCATTGAATTCTACTGTGCTTTTGTCTTTTCCGCGTATAATAGTAATCTGCTTTTTTTCAGGCTTAGATAAGACCTTTTCAGGAACGGAAGACACATCAATTGGTATATTCGTAGTATCTTCTGTAGCAAGACCATGAAGACTCAGACTCAAAGTCCCTTCTTTTGCAGTTGCCATAAGCGTTTCTGCTTGAGCTGGTGTTACTTCGAGGGTTGCAACATGCGGGGCCGCATTCACTTTTCCTGGAGGGGATAAGTTCGTATCGATTGCCAGAACTTTAATTCCTTTTAAGAAGGTTTTGCTCTCTATTGTCTGCTGGACGACTTCTCCAGAGCGAGATGTGGATGAGAAGGATACAATAACATCAACCATGTCCCCAGGGTTGATAAGCCCACTGCTTGCTGTTGTCGGGGACACGTCAATGGATATGGCCCGTTTTCCAGGGGTGAGGAGAGCGGCAAGAACACTTCTATCTCCTTGCTTCACAAAGTCTTTGATAACGATAGGCTCACCTTTCTGAAGCGTACTCCGTACAACAGAGCCTATCAAAGATTCAGCTCTCATAGCATTGGCGCGTAAAACTGTTTCTGTAACATAGCTTGGATTCAGAGAAGAAAGAGGCCAGTTTTGCCAAACTAAGTCCCCAACCTGGACCTTTGCTCCTTCGGGAAGTTCTTTAGAGGCGATAAGAATTTTTGTTGTTTGAAGTTGTTCGGCAACGACAGCTTGCTTGGGTTCTTCTTTTTTTGTCAAAAAGAAACGCGTCAGAAACGCCACGCCAATCGCTAGTACAAGTGCTATGCCTAATCCAATAATATCTTTGGCTCTCATTGCTGATGTGTCCTTTTCATCAAAGCGTTATAGTATAGAGCATTGTTATGATGGCGCCTACGGCAATGGCAATGCCATAAGGGATTGATCGAACGCCAATGTTTGCACGTTTGTTCTTTTCAGCACCCACGCCACTGCCAGCCCAGATATATTCAAAACAGGGGTAACGCTCTTCAGCCTTTTGAATGTGACTCCAGATCCAGTCTGAAAGGCGCGCCATATGATGCGGCAACATCAAATAAATTAAGCCTAAACCACCGCCAGTAAGTGAAAAGATAAGGATAAAGTTTAAAACTCCTGGAAGTCCCATCCAGAGAGATATAACGACCAAATATTTTGCATCTCCTGCTCCGATAAACTTAAAAGCAAAGCATGCAAAGCCTAAGGCCAGCATGCCCGCGCCAACAGCTAAAGAGGAAAGGATATGGTCACCTCCCAAATAAAGAGAGGCATAAAAGGCATATAGAACAAGCAGTGCCCCTAAAAGAATATTGGGAATACGATAAAAACTAAAATCATATACCCCAATGAGGACATTTATAAAAACGTACAAAATTTTGATACAGAAAAGTATCATCTTATTTTAGTCCCTTTCTTGCCATCTGCGACCCTCATCTAAAGGCACCGTATGGTCTTTTAGAATTAGCCCCGCGTAATCTTTCGTTTTTCTAATCGTCTCTATATAATTAATGTTATTTTTAACCATTGCCTCTGAGAGGTCCACCCTCCCTATTTTTTTTGCCATACCCATATTTCCCGCAAGCCCATAAGCAAGCGCAAGGTTTTGTCTGATGCGTGGCGTGACAAGAGGAGAACAAACAAGTCTTTCTAACTCACGAATAGCCTCTGGAGCATTTCCTGAAAGAGCCAGAGAAAGGGCTAAGTTGCTTTTATAAGATAAATTGCATGGATCCAGCTCTATGGCAGCTCGGTAATTAGCTTGAGCCCCACAAGGGTCATTAAGCATATCAAGGGCAATGCCACGACCATTGAGAGCTTTGGCGTTTCGAGGGTCTGTGGCAAGGGCGCAAGTAAAGGATTTCAAGGCCATCTCAGGTTGATTGAGTGTCAGATAGACCGCTCCCATGCCAACATGGGCTGCAGAGGACCCTGGAAACAATGCAAGAGCTTTTTCAAATGTTTCCTTTGCTTCATCAATGGCGTTGACGTCCACAAGAGCCATTCCTAACCCAACATAGGCCGCTTCACAGGGAGGGTCTGCTTCCTTGATAATTTCTCTATAATAATGAATGGCTTGAGGGGCATCTCCTCGAGCTAGGGCCATTTCCGCAATTTTAAGATTGGGATGATCGGTATAGGAAGGCGTCATGAAGGAAGGTGTGACTAATTCTGGGCCGCACCCCGTCATTAAGCACGCGCACATCACCATGTGAATAGTTTTTAAAGATCTCATAGCCTATCCCAATAAACGATTTTTTTGTTATCAGGGGAAATTGTACTTCCTTTTTGACCGAAGAGACAAAGAGGAGAGAGCATAATTCCCATGATCGTTCTAATTTATGAAAGGGAGGTTATCATAAGAATTGATAAAAGTTAAATCTTTTTTTAGCCTTTTTTTAGCCATTTCCGCCAAAAATTACTTCATAAGGTCCAATGATGAAGGAACCTGCTGTTGGGGGTGAAGATATTTTTTCTTATTTTTCAATGTATTACTAAAGAAATGACGGGTGGTGTGGCATCGTTAACACATTCTTAAGAATATAATGCCCCATTTTTAAAACATCCTTGGGTGTTTTGTATCTATGAGGTTTCTTGCTTTTAATGGTTGTGCTGCCCATCTGGGTGCTGCCCTGAGTCTAAATAACACAAACATCGAGGATGCTGCACATTCTTTTCCGGAGAACAGTAGCCCTTTCCAGGGATCGAACCGCTAGTTGGTCGCACGTATGCGCTCCGGCAGTCACCTTGGACCGCCTTTTGTTGACAGTCGCCATCCATGTTACACCGGTACTGTTGCTTCTTTCCGCCATCAGGTACGACACACTCACACGCCGATTGGCTGGCTCGAAGCTGGTATATGTTGTCGGTGCGCAGTACGGTTCGTTTGGGCCGCTGTCAGGCAGATGACTCTCACAGCTATCACCTCCGTGTCCGGTTGCATTCCAGATGGAACAATACCCAGCGTCATTAGGTTTACTACCAGGGATACAGCTTGCTGCGCTTGCGTCTTCTAACCCGATCCAGGCAACCGCTAAAGCCATGGCGAATGTCCGAAGAAACTTTTTATCCATGATGGCCCCCTACTCTTCTCGATAGGTCTTTTCCAGCCGTTCGTGGAGTTCTTGCGCTTCAAGACAAAGGGTTGCAATAGGACGCGCATCCAAGCGGGCAATCCCAATGGGGACACCTGTTTCTTCGCAATACCCATAGGTCCCATTCTCAATACGCTCAAGGGCTTGATTAATCTTCAGGGTCAATTTTCGTTCCCGATCGCGGGTTCTAAGTTCAAGAGACCGGTCCGTTTCCGTTGAGGCGCGGTCATTAACGTCCGCCTCATTTGTTGATTCCTCTTGCATGTGATGCAATGTTTCCACCGTGTCTTTTTGAAGCTCTTCACGCCATTTCAGGAGTTTTTCACGAAAGTACTCCAGCTGCTGCGGGTTCATGTAAGGCTCAGTATCGGACGGTTTATAGTTGTGTGGTAGGCTCATGCTCTCCCCTTTTTTTTGCCATTATTTAAAACGCGGCCATCATGGCCGATCTTAAAAGCGCGTGCAATCCTAAAGTTTATGCGATATGAGTGACAGACCATGATCATCTTAGGAATCGAAACCAGTTGTGATGAAACGGCGGCCTCAGTTGTCACCGAAGATAAACGCGTTCTATCGAATATTATATCATCTCAGCAGCTCGAACACAAACCTTTTGGCGGGGTTGTGCCAGAAATCGCAGCGCGCGCCCACCTGGGCCATATCGATTTTATTGTTAACCAGGCCCTTAAAGACGCCGCCGTTTCCCTTGACGACCTTGATGGTATTAGTGTTGCCGGCGGCCCTGGGCTCATTGGGGGCGTCATTGTGGGGGTGATGATGGCCAAAGGGTTGGCCATGGCAAAGAACATTCCTTTTATTCCTGTCAATCATTTGGAGGCCCACGCGCTGACAGCGCGCCTGACACATGACGTGCCGTTTCCTTATCTTTTATTGCTGGTCTCAGGGGGGCATTGCCAATTCCTGGTTGTGGAAGAGGTGGGGAACTATACCTATTTAGGGGGAACCCTTGATGATGCTATTGGAGAGTGTTTAGACAAAACAGCCCGTCTTTTAGGTCATGCTTACCCCGGTGGCCCTATCATTGAAACGCTTGCGCTTACAGGAAAGGAAGAGGCGTTTTCTCTCCCTAAGCCTTTGAAAGGCCAAAAAGGGTGTGCCTTTTCTTTCTCAGGACTGAAAACGGCAGCACGCCGCGTGATTTTAGACAATGATGTGAATTCCTCCTCTTTTCAAGCCGATTTCTGTGCGTCTCTCCAAAAGACAATCGGAGACATTCTCATTGATAGATGCGCGCACGCTCTTGCGATGGCTCAAGCAAAACGACCCGATATTACAACCCTTGTCATGGGGGGCGGGGTAGCCGCAAACCAATACTTTAAAGGCCGTCTTTCTGAATGGGCCTATCGGGTAGGAATAACTGTCGTGTCGCCTCCCCTCGCCTTATGTACAGATAATGGGGCCATGATTGCTTGGGCAGGGGTGGAAAGACTTAAGCAAGGGCTTGTGGGATCCTTAGACTTTGCTCCCCGCCCCCGATGGCCCCTGGAAGACCTTTCAGGATCTTGTGCGAATTGAAATCCTGAAATAAACTTACGCTCTGATTTAAAGTAGGATAGAAACAATGAACCATATTTCAGTCATTGGAGCCGGAGCCTGGGGCACGGCTTTAGCCTTAACCGCCTTGCGCGCGAACTGTCAGGTGACCTTGTGGTCCATTAGCCCGGATGAGGTTGAAATAATCAACGGACGCCATGAAAATGTGTATCGCCTTCCCGGCGTTGCCCTTGATCCCAGCCTTCACGCAACAACCCATGTGAAGGAGGCAGCCCATGCAGATATCCTTATGTTGGTCCCTCCTGCGCAATTTATGCGCAGTGTGTGTCAAACCTTTCATAAAGAGATAAAGCCGCATATTCCTCTTGTTATTGCCTCAAAAGGGATTGAGATTGGCTCTTGTCGCCTGATGTCAGAAGTTGTGCGAGAATTTTTCCCTGAAAATCCTCTTCTTGTGCTGTCAGGCCCAAGCTTTGCAAGTGATGTGGCAAAAAATCTTCCCACCGCTGTGGCTCTTGCTGGAGAAACGCTTTCGTTGAGTCAAAAGATAGCGAATCGCCTCAGCAGCCCTGCCTTTCGGCTGTATGCGTCTGATGACATCATCGGGACGCAAATAGGCGGAGCCTGCAAGAATATTATTGCCATTATCTGCGGCATTGTTGAAGGGCGAGGCCTTGGGGACAATGCGCGCGCGGCTGTGGTTTCAAGGGGCCTGGCAGAGATAACACGGCTTGGATGCGCCATGGGGGGAAAGCTTGAAACTTTCTTAGGCCTTGCCGGCGTGGGAGACATCACTCTCACCTCCTTAAGTGACCAATCCCGCAATAAATCCTTTGGTCTTGAGTTGGGCCGGGGTACCCCTCTAGAAGATCTATTGTCCGCTACGAAAACCTTAACGGAAGGGGTTCATACGGTCCTTGGAACCGTAACGCTTGCTCAAAAGTACCACGTTGATATGCCCCTTACCTTTGCAATGCATCAGCTTTTGTACGAGGGCGGAGATGTGGAAACCCTTATTTATGATCTTCTGGCGCGTCCTTTAAAAGGAGAGAGCCTATAAATGGCCTATTGGCTTATCAAAACCGAGCCCCATGTGTGGTCTTGGGAAGATCAGGTGACCAAAGGGGTGACCTCTTGGGATGGGGTGCGTAATTACCAAGCCAGCAACAACCTGAAGGCCATGAAGGTTGGGGATCTTGCCCTCTTCTACCACTCAGGCAATGAGCGCCAAATCATGGGAATTGTGACCATTATCAAGCCTTATTACCCAGACCCGTCTGATCCTCGAGGGCGGTTTGGAATGGTGGATGTGGAAACGGTGCGGCCGTTTAACCGCCCTGTGACGCTCGCTGAGGTAAAGGCGGACCCTCGCCTGCAGTCCCTGGCCCTTGTGCGCCAATCTCGCCTTTCTGTCATGCCCATCGAGAAGACGTCTTGGGATATTTTAATCACTATGGAAAACTCAATAAATTGAAATGATGAAGAAAAGCTTGCCTTAATAGTCTTTTTTGTGTATTAGAATATTCATCGATAATAAGGACGAGTTAATTCAATTGTTTATACAAACAGAAGAAACGCCCAATCCGGCCACTTTAAAATTTCTTCCTGGTCGCCTTCTGATGCCAGAGGGAACAGCGGATTTTAAGTCGCGCGAAGAGGCCTCAGCTTCCCCTCTTGCCATGAAAATTTTTGAGATTGAGGGAATTAAAGGGGTCTTTTTTGGGGCGGATTTCATTACGGTTTCTAAGGCGGACACAGAGTGGGCGGTGCTTAAGCCTGCCATCTTGGGGGCGATCATGGATCATTTTATTACTCATCAGCCCTTGTTTTTTCAAGAAAGACCCCTTACCTCTTTGGAAGAAAGCGATGACCCTATTGTTTTTCAAATTAAAGATCTGTTAGATACTCGGATTCGTCCGGCTGTTGCAATGGATGGGGGAGACATTGTTTTTGAGTCTTTTAAAGACGGAATCTTGTCTGTACGGATGCAAGGGTCATGTTCTGATTGCCCTAGCTCGTCAGATACGCTAAAAAGTGGGATTGAAAACATGTTGCGTCATTATGTACCAGAAGTTCTTGAAGTCCGAGCGGTGGAAAGTTAAGGAGTAAGGTTATGATCAAACAATCGAAACTGCATATTTTCTTTCTTTTTTCCTTAGGCCTGATGGTCTGTGGTCAAGTTAGCATTGCCCTTTTGCAGAGCTATCCTCCCGCCGCAAAAGTGGCTCAGACGCCCATAAGGCAAGGGGGGTCTGCCAAGGCTTTTGGGCTTGTATCGTCTCACGGAAAAGATTTCACCGTTAAAAACGTTAAAGAGCTCGATTCCGTTTTTAAAAATTGGGAGTTTGATCTTAAAAAGGCAAAGAGCGAAGGAACTGTTCCTCGTCTTTACTTGTCAAAACTTCCCAAGGATATGAAGCGCCAAAAGAAAGCGTCGAACTCAACCTTCATTCGTGCCTTGCTGCCCCATATTTTGAAGGTCAATGAGCAAATTTTAAGCGATCGTGACCGTCTTTTAGATATGCAAAAACGTCAAAAAGCTGGTGGACACCTTCGTCAAGCAGAAAAAAGGTGGCTCAGAAAGTTGAGCGCCGAGTATCGATGCAAATCAACCAAGATTTCCTCTTTGCTTGCCCATGTGGATGTGGTGCCTCCCTCTTTGGCCTTATCTCAAGCCATGCTTGAAACAGGAGGCGGGCGGTCTCATGCAGCCATCAATAAACATTCAACTTTTGGAATTATGGCCACAAAAACAAAAGTGGCAAAGTTTGAAAGTTTGTTGGCGAATGTGGAGGCCTATGTGAAAAACCTTAATCGACACGCCGCCTATAAGCCTTTCCGCACCCTTCGGGCAGAAATGAGGGCAAAAAACCAAAAACTGTGTGGACATGCTTTGGCCAAAGGCCTGATGAAGTATTCAGTCCGCAAGGCCGCATATATCCACGATGTCCAAGGTTTAATTAAGCGCCATGCCTTAAAAGACTATGACCACATCACCCTTAAGCAACACATGAGGGTGAAGCCCTGAGCTTTTCCTATCGAGGGGTTTTTGTCTGGGTGGTCTGAGTACACTGCGTCACTGATTGCTTAGACAACCATCCCTGAGCTTTTGTCAGACACCCTGTTGCGCATGAAGGGTCACAGAAGTTTGGGCTTGAACAGCACCCAACAAAGCAATTTCTCGCTTTCTGAGTGGCCTGCGTCCAACAGTCGGCTGGCGTCGTTGCCCCAGCGTCACTCGATCCAACCATCCCGCTCGCGAGCGCAATGCACGCTACAATCTGGAGATATTTTTTGGCTTCCATGATGATTTTCCTCTATGTTCAAGTAGGTACCCGGAGCCTGTAATGACCCTCGGAGTCTCGTGACCTGTTTCTCATCATACACAATATCCGTTAAAATTCCGTTAATATAACGTCAATTCGACGTCGAGAATTAGACAACTGTTTGAATTTATATTATTGTACACGCATAATAATACTTGTCATCCCCGCGAAAGCGGGGATCCAGACAGCGCTTTTTAAAAAGCGATTATTCTGCGAATTGTTCTGTT
>CAZSAH010000030.1:0-9467 GCA_964605015.1 uncultured Alphaproteobacteria bacterium
GTTAGAAAACATTAGGATTTCTTCATCGGGGATCTTGCTTCAACCAATAAGATCCCCGATCAAGAAGTTCTAAGATTTTCTTTGAAAATCAAGAACTTCTAAGTCGGGGATGACAAGAGGTGGGGTGGATAAAATATACCTGGATATGCACTTGACTCCACAAACGGTGCTGCCTATGTAGCTGAGTCCACTAGCCATTGGCTGCCGTAAGTAATTTAGCTGGCACTGGGTCAATTGCAAGTGCTTGTTGGATCAATCTATAAAATAGTTTTCCCCTTGAATTTGAGGTCCTTCGGTTAAACCTAAAAGTAAACTCATCTAAGTAATACGGAAGATTTTTAGAGTGAATTGCACCGTGAAGTGTTCCCAGTAACCATCGTTTAAGTAATGCAGCAACGAGATGAGCGTGTTCGATGAGATCCTCATCCTTCACGTTAGAATTAACCATCGGTAAATGAGTATATCCAATCTTATTTAATCCACTATACCCAGCCCAACCATCAGTTCGTATGGTGCTACCAATCTCTACCATCTGCTGAATGGTGTTTTCTAACACGTCACCGGATGCATCACTGATGGAAGCCATTCTAATGCGTCCAATGCCCCATTGAGTTTTTTCCGCTGCTATCAAAACTAATGTTTTTCCTTCTGCTCCACGTCCTCTTTTTCCTGATTTCTCACCGCCAATCATCGTTTCATTTATTTCGACCATGCCACTTAATTTATCACGACCAGATCTTATCATAGCCCGACGTAATTTATGCAACCATTTCCATGCCGTGCGGTAACTGCCCAACCCAAGAGCTTGTTGTAGACCAAGGGCACTGACTCCATTCCTTTGGCTCACAACGTACCAAATTGCCTGGAACCATAATCGGAGAGACTTATGTGTGTCTTGGAAAAGTGTATCGACAATCACTGAGCCCTCATACCTACAGGATTGACAGCGATAGAGTCCACGACCTAATTTTAAGGCGCTTCTATCGGAACAGCGCAAGCATTGATACCCATGAGGCCAGCGAATCGTTGCCAAATAATCCAAACACGCTTCCTCGCTTGGAAACATGTTCATGAATTCATCCATATCTTCAGGATAATGTTTCATAACCCTTAAAAGTTATAGGGAAAGCTTAGTGGAGTCAAGTGCAAAATTATGTGGTTTGTGGAGTCAAGTGCATACCCAGGAAAATATACCTGGATATGCACTTGACTCCACAAACGGTGCTGCCTATGTAGCTGAGTCCACTAGCCATTGGCTGCCGTAAGTAATTTAGCTGGCACTGGGTCAATTGCAAGTGCTTGTTGGATCAATCTATAAAATAGTTTTCCCCTTGAATTTGAGGTCCTTCGGTTAAACCTAAAAGTAAACTCATCTAAGTAATACGGAAGATTTTTAGAGTGAATTGCACCGTGAAGTGTTCCCAGTAACCATCGTTTAAGTAATGCAGCAACGAGATGAGCGTGTTCGATGAGATCCTCATCCTTCACGTTAGAATTAACCATCGGTAAATGAGTATATCCAATCTTATTTAATCCACTATACCCAGCCCAACCATCAGTTCGTATGGTGCTACCAATCTCTACCATCTGCTGAATGGTGTTTTCTAACACGTCACCGGATGCATCACTGATGGAAGCCATTCTAATGCGTCCAATGCCCCATTGAGTTTTTTCCGCTGCTATCAAAACTAATGTTTTTCCTTCTGCTCCACGTCCTCTTTTTCCTGATTTCTCACCGCCAATCATCGTTTCATTTATTTCGACCATGCCACTTAATTTATCACGACCAGATCTTATCATAGCCCGACGTAATTTATGCAACCATTTCCATGCCGTGCGGTAACTGCCCAACCCAAGAGCTTGTTGTAGACCAAGGGCACTGACTCCATTCCTTTGGCTCACAACGTACCAAATTGCCTGGAACCATAATCGGAGAGACTTATGTGTGTCTTGGAAAAGTGTATCGACAATCACTGAGCCCTCATACCTACAGGATTGACAGCGATAGAGTCCACGACCTAATTTTAAGGCGCTTCTATCGGAACAGCGCAAGCATTGATACCCATGAGGCCAGCGAATCGTTGCCAAATAATCCAAACACGCTTCCTCGCTTGGAAACATGTTCATGAATTCATCCATATCTTCAGGATAATGTTTCATAACCCTTAAAAGTTATAGGGAAAGCTTAGTGGAGTCAAGTGCAAAATTATGTGGTTTGTGGAGTCAAGTGCATACCCAGGAAAATATAAATGTCGGGTGGCAAGGTGTCACCCCCGCAATGAAAAATAACATCTTCCCCTCCGATCAAGCTGTGGCTATGATGCAAGGGCTTCTATACGCGTGGTATCAGATGAAACAACATTCAAAATAAGGTGGAGGAAACATGGCAGAGTATGATCTCATTGTTGTCGGAGGCGGTCCAGGAGGATACGTTGCCGCAATCCGTGCCAGCCAATTGGGCCTTAAAGTTGCTCTTGTTGAGCGAGAGCATCTGGGGGGGATATGCCTCAATTGGGGGTGCATTCCTACAAAAGCCTTGCTTCGTTCTTCAGAGATTAATCATCTGTTGCATTCTTTGGACGCCTATGGTTTTAAGGCTGACAATATTTCCTTTGATTTTCAAAAGATTATCGGGCGTTCGCGCGCTATCGCCACCCAACTTGCGGCTGGTGTGAAGCATTTGATGAAAAAAAACAAGGTCACGGTTATTGACGGAACAGCCAAAATCAAAGGGCGCCAAGGACCCGACATTGAGCTTACTCTTAATGACAAAGACGTGGTGAAGGCCCCTCATGTTATTTTAGCCACTGGCGCGCGGGCACGTTCCCTCCCCGGTCTTGAAGCGGATGGCAAGCTTATCTGGACCTACAAGGAAGCCATGACGCCTGACGTGATGCCCAAATCCCTTCTTGTTATCGGATCGGGCGCTATTGGCATTGAATTTGCAAGCTTTTACCGCCTGATGGGGGCGGAGGTCACTGTGGTTGAAGTTCAAGACCGCATTCTTCCCGTGGAAGACAAAGAAATCTCAGCCTTGGCTCAAAAGTCCTTTGAAAAACAAGGCATCAAAATTCATACCACCTCCACGACCAAATCTTTAAAGAAAAACGAAAATTCTGTCACCGCCACCCTTGATATCCAAGGAAAGCCTCAAGAGATCACCGTCGATCGGGTGATCTTAGCCATTGGCATTGCGGGAAATACGGAAAACCTTGGCCTTGAGAAAACAAAAGTTAAACTCGAAAAAGGCCATAT
Source organism: uncultured Alphaproteobacteria bacterium (assembly GCA_964605015.1). Taxonomy (GTDB): domain Bacteria; phylum Pseudomonadota; class Alphaproteobacteria; order UBA9655; family UBA9655; genus UBA9655. Next base: position 3,256 of record CAZSAH010000030.1, read on the forward strand.
CGTCACCAATGAGTGGGGCGCCACTGATGAGCCTAGCCTTTATGCCATTGGGGATGTAGCCGGCCCTCCCTGGCTTGCGCACAAAGCCAGCCATGAAGGGGTTGTGTGTGTTGAAAAAATCAAGGGCCTCAAAACAGCCCATCCTCTGAAAAAAACCAATATTCCCGGGTGCACCTATAGTTATCCCCAAATTGCAAGCGTTGGCTTAACCGAAGAGATGGCCCTTGCGGCCGGAAAATATGACGTCAAGGTGGGTCGATTCCCTTATCTTGCCAATGGAAAAGCCCTTGCCATGGGTGAGGCGGAAGGCTTAGTCAAAACAATTTTTGATGGCAAAACAGGGGAACTCTTAGGCGCCCATATGATTGGCGCCGAGGTCACTGAACTAATTCAAGGCTTTTGCCTGGCGAAAACTCTTGAGGCCACTGAGCAAGACATTATGGACACCATCTTTCCCCATCCCACCCTGTCGGAGATGATGCATGAATCCGTCCTTGACGCCTTTGGCAGGGTGATTCATTTTTAGGGGATAAGGTTTTTTTCAGAGCCCCCTCACCCGCCCAATCGCTCTGCGATCGGGCGACCTCTCCCACAAGGGGAGAGGTGTTCATACCCAGGCTCACCTCTCCCCTTGTGGGAGAGGTCGCCCGAAGGGCGGGTGAGGGGTGATTCATTTTTAGCTAATCACCTTTAGGTATCTCCTTGGCATACTTTGGCGATTTTATATTTATAGTTTACGACAGATCTTCTGCAGGATCAAGTCTTTCGATTGGCCATCCAGTAAATTCTGTCACAACAAATTGCATAAATAAATATTTCATTAACATATCTATAGTATCCTAAAAGTATAAGAGGTTTGTAAAAGGATAGTGGTGAAATGCGTGGTTCTGTTGTGTTTTTGAATCAACCCTTTGAAGAGACTCAAAACTTGCTCAAAATCGCGCGCGATTACGTCAAGTGGCAAGCCCCCCTTGATATGCAAGAAACGGATAGACAAAAAACAGCCAAGATTACCCATGAAGCTTTGCGGATTCTCATGCGTTTAAGCCAAATTACCGTGTGGCTTACCCTTCAAAAAGCGATTCTTCAAGACGGCCTCTCTCCTGAGACAAATGAGCGGATTTTACGGGGAGCCTCCTGCCTTGCGCGCGCGTCGGAAACTGATCCAGACCTCCCGCCCCACTTGCGCGATCTTCTGGTGACGAGTCGCCTCCTTTACGAGCGAATTTTAAGGCTTGATAACATCGCCCACAGGCACACCCTGTCCGCCAACGAGATTAAACGCGAGAAAAAGATACGGGCCATTTGAGCGGAGATTTTTTAATTCCCTTAAGGATTTGTTAAGGACTTTCTGGCATCTTGTTTGAAAAGAAGAAAGAAAACAGATCTACCTCCGGCGAGCCTTGTCCCCTCGCCGGATTTTCACATAAAGCGCTCCTGTCCCGCCATCCTGCAATTTTGCAACGTGGGGGAGAGAGGCCACAAACCGGCGCAGGGGCGTTTCTTTGAGCCAGCGCGGCACCTGATGACGCAACGTATTTTCTGCGTTGAGGGATCCTTTCCCTGTAATCACCAGCACTGTTTTGAGGCCCTTCTCTTGAGCCACACTCAAAAATCGTTCAAGGGCCGTATACCCTGCCTCAAGGGTCAATCCATGCATGTCAAAGCGTGCCTCGATTTGAAGGCGCCGCAAGTCCTTTCTTCCCAAAGCCGGAAGGGGCGCAGGTACAACCGGCACCACGGCTTTCTTAATCTTAGGGGGAGGCTTAATAGAACGAGCTTCCGGAGGTGGCGGGGGTTCACAGACAGGGTCTTTCTTTTTGACACCCTTTAACGGAGTCACATCCCGTGTGTTGAGCTTCCACAGGCGCCGCTCTTCAGGCGTCAGCTTTTTTGTCACGATTGTGCAACTCTTTGAGGGCTGACTCACACACACCCAATGATTTCCAGGAACACCCCGCACACGCGTGATGAAAGGCATCCAGCGTCATGTGCTTTTTAAGGCGTTCTTTGGCCTTACGCCAGCTCAGCGTCTCTCCCATTTTTAAGCCCAGAATTTGGCTGTGTTGTTGATCAAGGCGTTGAATTTTATCTTCCTTCTCACATCCGCCTTTCTTCTGATGAGGACAGGCCCCACAGATGGAATCGTGGGTGGGAACAACCCGTAGGGGAAGCTCTTCATTGTGCCGAAGGGCCGCCGCAATCTTTTCATAGTTTTCAATGAAGGACGGGGAATACCCCCTCCCCTGAAACCCAAGAGTACAGAGGAAGTGGTGAGGGCGAAAGGAAAAGGTCATGCACGACGCACATGCCGAAGAAGCTGCAAGGCTGTGCACAAAAGGCCAGCTTTCACAAGACCCGGCAGGATAAAGGGCACCACCCCATGGTAAAAGGCATTTTCAACCCCAATAAGGTGGGACAACCATAGAACGCCACTCGTATATATAATAAGCGTTCCCAAAAGAGTTAGCACCGCATCAGACCGCCATGAATTCAGCGACAATTTTTGCTTGAGAGCAGCCATCACAAAGGCGGCCACAAGAAACCCGGCGATATACCCCCCTGTGGGTCCTATCAGCTTTGCCAAGCCCCCGGAAAACCCTGCGAGAACAGGCACGCCCGCAGCACAAAGGCCTACCCAAAGGAGGATGGCTTCAACGGCGCGGCGCGGAGAATAGGTCAATCCAATCAGCATCACCGCAACGGTTTGCAAGGTAATGGGCACTGGCTCCAAAGGGATTTCGATTTGAGACGCGGCAAAGAGAAGAAACACGCCCCCAAAAACAACCAAAAGCTCGTTCCATACTTTTGATGTTGCATTCCTTTTCGTAAAAGATCCCATGTGTTGTCCTCCGTTCACAGGCCCAAACAGAAGCCCATCCTACACCACTCCTTTTCTTTTGCCTATCCCTGATTTGATGGCTTATAATATGCTTATGCGCATTGTTGGCGGAAAATATAGAGGCAAGAAAATTGCTTCCCCTCTTACGGAGGGGACGCGGCCGACGTCGGATCGCACGCGGGAAATGATTTTCAATGTGCTCCTTCACAACCCTGCTTTTGGGCCCTCGGTGATTCTTGAGAAAACGGTGCTCGATGTCTTTGCAGGAACGGGAGCCTTAGGGCTTGAGGCCCTCTCTCGAGGCGCGCAATCGGTCCTCTTTATTGAAAATAATAGACAGGCTCTTGCCATTTTACGTGAAAATATAAAAGCCTTTGACCTGCCCTCTTCCTGTATTTTGGACCGAGAGGCGCCCCATCTTGGATCCCCTCCCTGCCCTTTTGATCTTGTCTTCCTAGACCCGCCCTATGGGCAAAACCTTCTGCTGCCCTCCCTTACCCACCTTTCCTCCCAAGGGTGGCTAGCGCCTCAGGCGGTCGTGGTGATGGAGGTAGGGAAACAGGAAGAGGCCCCCCTCCTCCCCTTTCTTTCCTTTATCACCGAGCGCTTTTCAGGGAATTCAAAGGTTATATTTAGCGTATACACAAAAAATTAACCATTATTAAACTGATTGTAGTATATTATATAAATATATTCATACAATGGAGGTGTCTTATGTTAACAGAACAAGACGTTCGTAAGAAAGTAAAGGCCCTAAAACGCTTTTACATGGATGTGATAAATTTTGCACTTGTAAACTTTGTTTTAATCGCAATCTGGTGGACCTTTGATAAAACGGGAACCTTTTGGCCCAAATACGTGCTCGTTGTGTGGGGAATTGTTTTGATTTTCAAAGCGTCCCGCATGGGAATTATGCCTCTCATCTTTCACCGCACCTCTTTCTTTCATGACAATTGGGAAGACAGAAAAGTGAATGAAATGATGCGTCGCCAAAGCTCTCACCCCAAGCCCCCTCACAAGACGAACGAGAAGAAAAAGTAGAAAAATTTCTTGATCTGCTCTATCAGGGATGGACAAAAAGGAAAATTTTATCTATAGAGCTAGCTGGTGGGCCCAGATAGCTCAGTTGGTAGAGCAGAGGACTGAAAATCCTCGTGTCGGTGGTTCAAATCCGCCTCTGGGCACCATTACCACTATACCCCAAAGGGTAAAGGGGGCGGAGTAGCTCAGTTGGTTAGAGCAGCGGAATCATAATCCGTTTGTCGGGGGTTCAAGTCCCTCCTCCGCTACCATTTATGAAGAAGGTCATCATGCGTCTCTTTTTTGCCATATTCCTGCCCTTTATTGCCTTTTTTACAATTGGGCGGCCTTTAGCCGGCCTTATTTGCCTTGTTTTGCAAATCACTATCTTGGGGTGGATCCCCGCGGCTTTGTGGGCCGTTTATTCCGTCAGCCAATATGAAACGGATAAAAAAATAGAAAAAAGCCACTCTCGTTCTAAAAAATAATTTTTAGGTTTTTCAAAAACTTACCCCTGATTTTCTGGGTGTGAAAGCATTGCATGCCTTATTCTCGGCTGTTATCCCCGCCCCCACTTGTCATCCCCGCGAAAGCGGGGATCCAGATAAAACCTTTTAAAAACAATGTCTTCAGAAAACACCTGAGAAGATATTAACAATTGCTTTTTTAAAAGCACTGTCTGGATCCCCGCCTTCGCGGGGATGACAATATTGTAAATTCAAATAGTTACCTAATTATCGATGCTTTTTATGTCGAACTGACGCTAACGTAAAGAAATTATTAACTTTTTTCGGTTAAGATAAGATTAAAGACAGGTGATGTTTTTTATGTAATGGGGGATACTTTAATGAAACTCAATATTTTATTTATATTATTATTTTTAGTTGTTTCGTTTACAGAAGCAAAAGCCCAGGTGGCCTCAGAGCCATCTAAACGTGAGCTTACTAGCAAAGAGATGCTCAAAAACTTGGGAAATGCACAGTTACATAATAGTATTTATCATCACACTGATTATTACTAAAATAAAAAAAGAAAGGAATACCCATGACACTTCATTCTAAAACGCTTATTTTAAGCGCTTTTGTCGGTTTAATTGTGGGGGGCTGCGCTCCTCAAAAAAAAGAAGAGGCCTCAGCGCCCGTTGCGCCGGCTCCCTTTGCTCAGCCCGAGGAAGTCACTCCTGATGAAACACAAGGTCTGTCTCTCCCTGAACAGGAAGAGCTTAAAATCGATGAAGACAACGTGATGAATCCTTTCCCTGGGTAGGGTCAACGACGCTAACGCATTGTGATCACAATTGCAGTGTGCAATACTCTCACAATGACAGTTTCTTTTCGTTTTGAGCAGACGCATGCGTGAGATTTGGGCCTTAGGCCTTATGTCCGGCACCTCAGCAGATGGGGTGGACGGCGCCCTTATCCAAACGGATGGCGTTACCCTTGCGCGCTTTGGCCCGACCCATTATAGCCCCTATCCGGACGCGTTAAAATCTCAGATCCTTGAAGCTTATGGGCGGCCCCCTGGTCCTGACAAAGCCTCCCTCGCTCAGGCCATCACCCACCATCATGCAGGGGTTGTCGCCGCTCTTCTTCAAAAGACGACTCAACCGATAGAGCTGATCGGGTTTCATGGACAAACTTTGTTTCATCAGCCCCCCCACACCTATCAGATGGGAGATGGATCTCTTCTTGCGTCCTTGACAGGAATTCCTGTGGTGGAGCAATTTCGCCTTCAAGACGTCTCGCACGGAGGACAAGGCGCCCCTCTTGTACCTATTTTTCATCACGCACTTGCCCAAGCTTTGCCCAAGCCCCTTGCCATTCTTAATCTGGGAGGGGTTGGCAACATCACTTGGATAGGGGATCAGGAAGAGGATCTTCTGGCCTTTGATACAGGCCCTGGCAATGGGCTGATTGACGATTGGGTTCGCCACAACACCGGCCTTCCCTGGGATGAAGGTGGCACAATTGCCGCCCGCGGCCGCGTGAATGAACCCCTGTTGACGAAATGGCTTGCCCATCCTTTTTTTGCGCAAAAGCCGCCCAAATCCCTTGACCGCAAGACCTTTCAAGCCTGCCTTGAGAATGTCAAAAATCTTCCCTTTGAAGAGGGCGTTGCGACCTTAACGGCCCTTACGGCCCGCACCCTTGAAAAAGCCGTGGACCACCTCCCCGCCCCTCCCTTGCAGTGGATTGTCGCCGGGGGAGGCGCCCATAACCCCACCCTCCTTCACATGATCACGGAACGCCTAGGACGCGACATCACACAAGCCGCTGACCTGGGGTGGGACAATGACGCCCTGGAAGCCCAAGCCTTTGCTTTTTTAGCCGTCAGATCCCTCTACAAGCTT
>CAZSAH010000030.1:9477-20175 GCA_964605015.1 uncultured Alphaproteobacteria bacterium
TCCCTGGCACAACGGGAGTCCCTGCCCCGCTGGAGGGCGGAAACCTTTGCAATCTTTAAGAGCGATCTTCCTACAATTGTCATCCCCATTAACGAACTTTTAAGCAAAGTCGTGTATTGTGTACAGATGAGTTGGTGAAAAGGCCTAAGAATGAGAGACCCCCTCAACAGGAAAGAAAAAGACAGTTAACAGAAAAGGAACTCAAACCATGGATAAAAAATTTTTCCAGACATTGACAGTTGTGGTCTGTGGAGGCCTCAGTTTGATCACGTCATACTCAACGAAGGCTTACGGCGACGACCGTTTTAACTGCATTTGCGGTCTGCTGAGCCGAAGTGGACCCCCACCCTGCAATCCGGGTCAATCCTGGGTGGGATCTGATGCGCGAAACGCATGTAATACCCTTTGCTCGCCAATGTGTAACAAACTACTAGTCAATGACAAAGGCGGGACCTGTACCGACGAGGATGCCGGTCACTACCCTCCCTGCCTAACCAGCGATTACACCATAAAAAACAAACGGACTCCCAAGGCCATGAGGACGCCGCCTGTGACGCGCTCTATCCAATGACCCATGGCATTAAACTTTTCTCGGGTGTTTTTTCTCGATAAGAAAAACGCAACAAACCCAAACCAAGCCAATGTTTCTATAAGATTAATGAGCCCATAGGTAAGCATAATGACCCTCGGGGTGTTGGGATCAATGATCACTGAAAATAAGCTCACAAAAAAGAGCATACATTTGGGGTTGAGGGCATTGGTCAGAAACCCCGACCGAATGGCAGCAAGGGAGGAAATATCCTGTTTGTGGTGAGCATTCCCTACAGAGGTGGGCGCCTTCTTTGCACACAGCCCCTTCAATCCTATGAAGAGTAAATAGCCTGCGCCTAAACACTTTATCCCAAATAAAAGCCAGGGCGTTTGCGCAATGACTAAGCCTAGCCCAAAAATTGTATAGGTCAAGTGAACAAGAACCCCAAGGGCAATCCCAAAGGTTGTCAAAAAGGCTGTTTTACGGGAATAAACCAAACTGTGTTTAACAACAATTGCAAAATCTGGCCCCGGGCTTATGAGGGAGATCATCATTAATCCCCCCACGCTTAAAAGGGACGGAAGATATTCTAAGAGAAGAGAGCCCATAAACAATCCTTAACCTAAGATTTAATGCATCCTGACTTTAAAGGAAGCTCTCTATAGATAGGGACAAATGGCCAAAAATACTAGACAAAAAAGTTGACTTCTTTCATTTTATGAAATAAACTATAAATATAAAATGGAATTGTTGCGTTAATTTATTGACGCCACGGGCGCAAAAGCTTTCTAAAGATCGGCACTAGAATCGGCATTAAAAAGGGTTGATTGTTCGAAAAATGTATGTATAATCTTCATTATACAGAAACAATATATCGGCAAAATGCCCTATTCTATGGACCCCATGATGCCTCCAACAGGAGAGCGAACACTTGAAGACTTGGCCTTTGATCTTTCAACCAAGGCCCATGTGCTGACCGCGTCCGTTCATCCCCTCCTCATCAAAAGCATGGCGCCTCTCGTTAAATCCATGAATTGCTACTACAGCAACCTCATTGAAGGCCACTACACCCATCCACGAGATATCGATCGCGCGCTTCATGAGGATTATGAGACCCAGCCTGAAAAAAGGAATCTTCAGCTCGAAGCTCGGGCTCATATAGAGGTTCAAGCCTTAATTGAAGCTCTTCCCGAGGACACCTCTTTTCTGAGCACCGACTTTATTTTATGGCTTCATAAGGAGTTTTGCTCTCGCCTTCCTGCAGAGTTATTGAGGGTAGAAAACCCTACAACAGGAGAATCTCTATTGGTCACCCCTGGAGAATTAAGGAAATCAGGGGTTCAGGTAGGAAGGCACATTCCTCCTCCTGCTGATGAGCTTCCTACCTACATGAAACGGTTTGAGGAGGCTTATAACCCCCAACACGAGAGCAAGCTTAGGCAAGTGATTGCCGTTGCAGCGTCCCACCATCGCCTTTTGTGGATACACCCTTTTTATGATGGCAATGGGCGAGTTGCGCGTTTATTTTCTGATGCTATGTTGAAATCGATTGGCATTCGAAGTGATCTCTGGTCTATCTCCAGAGGACTTGCAAGGTCTGTGCAAGAGTACAAGTCCCTTCTTGCAAAGGCAGACTCTCCTCGTCACAGTGATCTCGATGGACGTGGGACCCTCTCAGAACAAGATCTGATTTTGTTTTGTGAATATTTTCTGCGCACCTGCATCGATCAAGTTAGCTTCATGGAAACTCTGCTAGATTGGAAAAATTTTCTCTCCCGTCTTAACCCCCTCTGCAATGATTACATTGAGCAGAAAAAACTATTGCCTGGATCCTTTGCGCTTCTAAGGGAAGTCTTTTTTGAAGGAGAACTTGAAAGAGGAAAAGCCTCCCTTATTACGGGCTATAAAGACCGTCAGGCAAGGTCCGTTCTCTCTCAGTTGATCAAAGAAGGGTTTCTTGTTTCTGAGACACCAAAAGGAAACGTAAGGATGAATTTTCCTCTTAAAATCGTCGGAGACCTCTTTCCTCATCTTTACCCTGCTTAAGGCTTAGAGGGGGACAACGAAAAAGGGCAGAAAGCTTGGTGCACTCTCTCCTTCAAGCACACTAATGACCCTTGAATTTACTGGTGGGCGATGAGGGATTTGAACCCCCGACCCTCTCGGTGTAAACGAGACGCTCTCCCGCTGAGCTAATCGCCCTCCAGGGCCTCTGTATACCCCAGCTCGGATAAGAATTCTAGAAAAAAAATTTAAAAAGTTCTGGTGTTAACGATTTGGTAACCAAAATTATCGCATACTCTCACTCAAGCTCACTATGAAACGTTAGCCGAGTGGTGACCCCTAATCCATTATAAACAGCTCAAAGGAACGCCATCATGTTTAAAAACAATGTCTCCAAGAAATTATTTTTGATCGCAGGGATGCTTGGGATGAATGCCCTTTTGCAGACAAACCCAGCAGAAGCGGATTGCTTGTGTGGATCACCGAAAAGATCATTGTGCTCTATATCTGGATCGGGTACGTGGTCACAAAACGACTGTGGAAACTGCAACGCTACCTGCCAACAATGCAAAGAAAACGATGGGAGTTTATGGAAGGATGAAGCAACTGTCACAGGGGGATGCATCAACGGCGTATCGTATCCACCATGCATTCTCCAAGTCGCTTGCTTGTGCACAAAGAAGCAGGGAACTTCGTGCTATCTACCTGGATCGGTAACGTGGACAAACGCTCAATGTAATGGCTGCGCTAAGGCTTGCCAGGATCTCCCCAAACAAGGCTGGGATGGGGGGGCATGCACCTCTATCGTTGTCGCCAAGAAGTCTCCAGTATGTCGCTAGGGCTTCAAAATCGCACACCTCTACATATGCTTTAAGCCGGCACGCAGGTAATCAAACCCTGTGATGAGGGTCAACAGGGCTGCCACCCAAAGGCCAAGGATGCCTAAAAGCTCCAGAGGAAGGGGAAGCCCTGGGATTTCTTCAATAATTAAAAGGGTCAAGGCCATCATTTGAAGAGCCGTTTTCCATTTGGCAAGGCGTGTAACGGGAATGGACACGCGGGCTTCAGCCAAGAATTCTCGAAGGCCAGAGACTAAAATTTCTCGGCACAAAATCACAACGGCGGGAATAAGACTCAGCCCCTGAATGCGCCCAAATCCCACCAACATCAAAAGGGTTGCAGAGACAAGAAGCTTATCCGCCACCGGATCAAGAAACACCCCAAAGCGCGTGGTTTGCTTTAAGGTTCTTGCAAAATAGCCATCCAAATAATCGGTGAGGCACGCGATCGCAAAAATAGAGGCCGCAATCCAATTGCTGAGGGGACGGTCGAAATAAAACAAGGCCACAATCACCGGCACAAGGGCAATACGCACAAAAGTCAGGAGGTTAGGCAATGTGGTTTGGTTCATGATGTCCTATTCTACCCCTTTTCGTGAAAATAATCATATATTTTTTTCGCTAAGCTTTTGCTAATGCCGTCTACCCCTTCCAGGTCCTTCAGGCCGCCTCCTTCAACCGCCTTGGCGGAGCCAAAGTGCTGCAAAAGGGCACGTTTGCGCGCCGATCCAACGCCTGGAATCTGATCAAGCTTTGACGCTGAGACCGCCTTGATGCGGCGCGTCCGATGGGCACCGATGGCAAAGCGATGGGCTTCATCCCGCAATCGCTGCAAAAAGTATAAAAGCTTGTCGGTGGGAGGAAGCTGAAAAGGCTCTCGATCCAGTGTATAGAAGGTTTCACGCCCCGCATTGCGGTCAGGGCCTTTTGCAATAGCAATCAGGGGAACATCGGAAATCCCTAAATCCGCAAAGGTCGCCTCAGCCGTTGACAGGTGCCCCTTGCCCCCATCAATGAGCACAACATCCGGCCATTGGGCTGTGTCATCCTTATCGTGGGCAAGGGCTCTTGCAAATCGGCGCGTCAAGACTTCCCTCAACATCCCATAGTCATCCCCAGGGGCGCAATCGAGGGCGCGCACGTTAAACTTTCGGTAAGCGTTTTTGATAAACCCTTCTGGCCCTGCCACAATCATGGCTCCAACCCCCAAAGAGCCTTGAATATGGCTATTATCATAGACTTCAATGCGCTGAGGGACAGTTGGTAGATCAAACACCTCCTTAAAAGAGCGCAACAGGCTTTCTTGAGAAGCCTTTTCAGCCCTATGGCGTTCCAAGGATTCCTTTGCATTGTCAAAGGCATGATGGACAAGATCAGCCTTTTCCCCTGTTTTAGGAACCAAAAGATGAACCCGCTTGCCCGCGCGTTGGGACAAGGCGTCCTCCACCAACTTCCGATTGGGCAGATCCATGTTCAAGAGAACCTCTTTAGGGGGCGGTGCGTCTTGGTAAAATTGGGTCACATAGGCCTCTAAAACATCGGCTGGGGCCACATCCTCCCCATGGCTGGGAAAGGCTGCGTACGTGCCATAGTTGGATCCATTACGAAAGAGAAAAAGCTGCACGCATGTCTTGCCTTCGGCGGCATAAATGGCAAAAACATCAGCATCCGTCACACGGCTTGTGTTAATGATTTGGCGCGCTTGAATCACACTGAGCGCCCGAATCCGGTCTCGATAAATGGCCGCCTTCTCATACGCACGGGCTTGGCTTTGCTCATTCATCAGATCGGCTAGCTTTTTTTGAATTTGATTTGTCTTGCCCGCCAGAAAGTCACGCGTGTCTTGGACCAGCTTTCCATACTCTTCTTCAGAAATATAGCCCACGCAGGGCGCACTGCAGCGCTTGATTTGATACTGCAAACAGGGCCGCTTGCGCGATGCAAACACCGTATCCGGGCAAGACCTTAACAAAAACGCACGATGAAGGGTCGTGAGGGTTGAATTTACCGCTTCCGTTGAGGCAAAGGGGCCGTAATAGTCCCCCGGATTCGTCCGCGCCCCCCGATGCTTTGTCAAAAGAGGATAGGGATGCTTCCCTGTAATGTGGATAAAAGCAAAGGATTTGCTGTCTCGCATAAGAATATTGTAGCGAGGCATCAGCTTTTTAATCAGGTTCACTTCAAGAAGAAGCGCCTCCACTTCCGTGTGAGTTGTCACAAACTCCATGCGCCGTGTCTCTGCCACCATGCGCTGAAGCCGAAGGGGGAGCCGATCAGGCTGCGTATAGCTGATGACCCGCTTCTTGAGGCTTTTCGCTTTCCCTACATATAACACCTCATCCCGCTCATTAATCATCCGGTACACACCCGGGGTGAGCGGCAGTGTCTTGACGTAGTCTTTAATTAACGCGACGCCCTTCTTCAGGGAGGGGGATTCTGGGGTCATATCTTATATTAAATCAAAGGGCTTGATGAAGGCAAGTTTTGATGCTTTTCTAAACATTATTATAAAAAAGGGAACTCCCCTTCAATCGACCCAAGAAAGTATGTTGCCATTGACTCTGACTCTCTTTGAAAAAGCACTTTTGAGCTGCCCATCCCCTGTTGCTGTTGCGGTGTCGGGAGGGGCAGACAGCCTCGCGCTGCTGCTTCTTACCCAAAGATGGGCTCGCCAAACAGGGGGACGCGTTGTGGCCTTAACGGTCGACCATGGGCTCAGGCCGAATTCTGCACAAGAAGCCCGTCGCGTTCAAGAGTGGGCGGTGAAATGGGGGATTGAGCACCATATCTTAACATGGGAAGGGGATAAGCCGTCTTCCTGCCTTCAAGAAAAAGCTCGGGACGCCCGCTATCAGCTTTTGATTTCCTGGTGTAAGGCCCATGCCACCTCAACCCTTCTGCTAGGCCATCATGCTCAAGATCAAGAGGAAACCTTTTGGCTACGCCTGTCTTCAGGAAGCGGCCTGACAGGGCTTTCTGGGATGAGGGATCAATGGGTGAAGGATGGGGTTACCCTACTGCGACCCCTTTTAGGTGTGCAACAGGCCCACCTTAAAGAGGTCCTGAAGGCTGAAAATCAAGACTGGATTGAGGACCCATCCAATGAGAATCCCCGGTTTTTTAGGGGGCGTTTTCGATCTTTTTTAAAGGAAGAAGGGCTTTCCTCCGAACGCCTTTTAAAAACCATGGAGAAACTTCAGGAAGACGCTGATTTTATTCAGGAGTCCCTAACACAAACGCTTAAAACACAGGTGCAGCAACATGAGGGCGGATATATCAGCCTTCCCCAAGACGGCTTTGCCGGGCTTCATCCTGCTCTTGGGAAGAGGATGGTGTCATACCTTATGCAGTGGTTCTCGGGGCAGTCTTATGCGCCAAGATCTCAGCAACTTCAGGAAGTCCTCACCAAGCTTAAAACTGGACTTCCTTTTACAGCAGGGGGAATTTACTGGTTTCTTGAGCGGGGAAAGATTTATCTGACCCGCGAACCCATTGCCTTTGATCCTCCTCTTTTTCTTAAAGATGTTTCTGAAAAAACCCTTTGGGATCAGCGATTTTGGGTTGATCCTACTCTTAAAACCTACTTTCCAGAGGACGCTTTCCTGGGGCCCTTGAAGAGGGGAAAGGCGACTGCTTCTCTCAAAACAGAGATTCCTCGCCGTATTGTGCCAACCCTTCCCGCAATTTGGGTGAAGGAGAAGGTTGTGGCTGTTCCCCATTTCTGTTACACTCTCTTCAAGAGTGAAAAGGGATTAGAAAAAAATCTTTATGTAAAGCCCCTCTTTCATGATTCATTAAGAATCACTATGTAAACTTCGACTATCCTTTTAATGTGAGAGACAGCAGTCCATGAACCGTAACTTAGCCCTTTGGATTATTATTGGCCTTTTCTTGGTTGCCATCTTTAATCTATTTCAATCTCCTCCGTCTCAAAAGCAGCATACAACCCTTGATTACTCGACGCTTTTGCAAGATGCAAAAGAAGGAAAGATAAAAGAAGTGCTGATCCGCGGGGATACGGTGAGTGGCCATATGACCGATGGAACGCTCTTTTCCTCTGTTGCTCCTCCCCATGATACCCATCTTGTGGATAAACTTTTAGAAGGTGGCGTTCGGATTAAGGCTGCGGCCGTTGAAGAAGAAATACCTGGCTTTTTTCACATGCTTCTTTCTTGGCTCCCCATGATTTTGTTGATTGGCGTCTGGATTTATTTCATGCGTCAGCTAAATGGCGGCAACAAGGCGATGGGATTTGGAAAATCGCGGGCGCGCCTTTTGGATGATAAGGCTACTCAAGTGACCTTTAAAGATGTAGCGGGCGTTGATGAAGCCAAACAAGAACTTGAGGAAGTTGTGGAATTTCTGCGCGATCCTCAAAAATTTCAAAAGCTTGGGGGGAAAATCCCCCGGGGTATTTTGCTTGTAGGTCCTCCAGGAACAGGAAAAACCCTTTTAGCACGGGCCATTGCTGGCGAAGCGAACGTCCCTTTCTTTACCATTTCCGGATCTGATTTCGTGGAAATGTTTGTAGGTGTGGGCGCAAGCCGCGTTCGCGATTTGTTTGAGCAAGGAAAAAAGAATGCTCCCTGCATCATTTTTATCGATGAAATTGATGCGGTGGGACGCCATCGTGGCGCCGGTCTTGGCGGCGGCAATGATGAGCGCGAGCAAACCCTGAACCAACTTCTCGTCGAAATGGATGGATTTGAGGCCAATGATGGGGTGATCTTGATCTCAGCAACAAACCGCCCGGATGTACTTGATCCCGCCCTTTTAAGACCTGGTCGCTTTGATCGACAGGTTGTGGTGGCGAATCCTGATGTCTTGGGGCGTGAAAAGATTCTGGGCGTCCATGTGCAAAAAGTTCCTTTGGCAACAGATGTGGACTTAAAAGTCATTGCACGAGGAACTCCTGGATTTTCAGGGGCCGACCTTGCCAATCTTGTGAATGAAGGCGCTCTTCTTGCCGCACGGCGCAATCGGCGTACCGTCTCCATGGCAGAACTCGAAGAAGCCAAAGACAAAGTTATGATGGGAAGTGAACGCCGCTCCATGGTCATGACAGACGAAGAAAAGCGCTTGACGGCTTATCATGAGTCAGGACATGCGGTGGTCGCCTATCATAGCCCAGCCTCAGATCCTATTCATAAGGCCACCATTATTCCCCGCGGACGAGCCCTTGGCATGGTCATGCGCCTTCCCGAAGGGGACCGCATTTCCATGTCTCGTGAACGACTTTCTGCGGATCTTGCCGTGGCGATGGGAGGACGCATCGCGGAAGAGATGATCTTTGGGCCCCATAAAGTCACAACAGGGGCATCCTCTGACATTAGCATGGCCACCCAAATAGCGCGTCGAATGGTGACGGAATGGGGGATGAGCGATAAACTCGGCCCCATTACCTATGGAGAATCGACACAAGAAGTCTTCCTTGGCCATTCGGTGGCACAGCATAAGAATGTCTCTGAATCAACGGCACAACTTATTGATAGTGAAGTCAAACGCATTGTGGAAGAAGCTTATGCTCAAGCCACAAAAATTTTGACCAAGCATGGGGATGATCTTGAACTTCTTGCGCAAACCCTTTTGGAATATGAAACGCTGAGTGGAGATGAGATCAATACCTTGCTAAAAGACAGAAAACTAATGCGGGTGAAAGCAGCCTCTGGGCCAGAAATTCCACGCTCTTCTTCAATTCCATCAGGAGGAGTGAGAGTAAAGACAACACGGAAGCCAAAGAAAACGTCTCCAAAAAACTCTCCTGAACCCCAAGGTTTTTAAACATTCCTAAAATCAAAGGTTCTTGTTTTGAGAAAACATAAATATAGAATGGATAGGAAAAAAAGATGACTCATGCGAATTGTTTACCATTATCCTCAATACCATCCCATGAAAATGGCATCTTTATTCCCTTAGATCCTATAGAGAATTTTAACGAAAGCGCCTATTTACAACTCGCTCAGAAAACGATTGACCATTATCAAAGTCATCCCAATCAAGTCCCCTATGAAGACTCATCCCGCCTGAAACTGTTTCAACCCCCTACAACCGCTGTCATTGTTGGAACAGGCACTGTTGGATTGGAAGCCATTGTCTATGCGACCCGTATTCTTCCTCAAGACTCCACCATTCTTGTGCTTCAAAACGACGTTGTGGATATTGAAAAGCTTAAAGATGTGTTGAAAACCACTATTAAAGGCGGTGAGAAATTCCAGTGGATTATTTCTCCTCCTACAGATTTAGGCCGCTTGGACCAGATTGACGCGTTCCTTGTAAGGCATAAAGATCATTTAGAGCGGGCTCAGCTATTTATGCATACGGCAGACAAAGCAAAGCGTTATCTGCCAGATCGTATAAGCCATCAAGATCTTATTACACAAATTATTCGTAGATGCTCCATAGCCGCAATCGAAGAGCTTATTGAACGCTTCTCAAAACCCAACACCCCTTATGTTCGGATTCTTTTTTCGTCAATATGTTCGGTAAATCGAGATCAATATCGCTTGGCCAATATTGGCCCCTATCAAATAGGAAAGGTTGTTGGCGATGAGCTTTTTAAATCGGCATCCGTTAGGAAAGATTCTTATTCCTTTATTCTGTATGCAGGCGGAATGTTTACGATGGGAGAAACCTTAACACGCAAAGAAGAATACCATCTTTTAAAAAACAATGAAGCCTCTTTCAAAGACATATCTGAAGATGTCTATAATGAAAAATGGACAAATGCAGGGGATCATTGCGACTCAATGGATTCAGCCGGATTGATGTTTAAAAAAATATGGCAAGCGTTGCAACAACATGACGTTGCTCCTGGAAAACTCTATTCTATTTATGGAAGTTCTGCCCCAGAAAGATTAGGGCATGCCCTTAATACCCTCAAAATTGTTGAGCCGGCTCCTTATATGTTTGATATTTTAGAAAGTTCACCAAGAAATTAATACTTCATCCCCGCCCCCACTTGTCATGCTGAATTTATTTCAGCATCCCAGCGACAACAAGATCCTGAAACGATCCCGGGTCAAGCCCGGGACAAGGTTCAGGATGACAAAAATAGTGTCATGCTGAATTTATTTCAGCATCTCAGCGACAACAAGATCCTGAAACGAGTTCAGGATGACAGGTTGAAATAAGGCGCCTTCAATTCCTTCGGTATATTGAAGATCAAGCGTGAGGAATCTTCTCGACCATGATACTATCATATGATAGTATCATGACATGACATATGTACCCCCTTTTTCCATTACGCCAGGAATTTTAACCTTATCTCAGGGTATATCCCATGCTCTTGGAATGCTCGTGGGCGAAAAACTTGATGCGGAGCCC
>CAZSAH010000031.1:0-19069 GCA_964605015.1 uncultured Alphaproteobacteria bacterium
TAAAAAGCAATTATTCTGCGAATTGTTCTGTTTTCTTCCTTTCGTTATTGACAACATTCTGTTTTTAAAAGGTTTATATGGATCCCCGCTTTCGCGGGGATGACAAGGGGGGCGGGGATGACAAGGGGGGCGGAGATGACAAGGGGGGCGGAGATGACAAGTGGGGACGGGGACAAGTGGGGGGCGGGGACAAGTGCTACGGAGATTGCGGGACTTGAGGAGATCCTTTAAATGAGGACAGAGCGGCACCCTTATACAAATCTATCATCGCACACAATCCTGCCATTCCACAAAACATGAGAACATAAGCTGGTGCTTTTGAATCTCCTGTCCATTGAACAAGCAAAAGAGAGAACAGAGGCGTGCATCCCGCAAAAAGAATAGATCCCAGGGACCATCCTAGAGCGTACCCACTATATCTCTCTCTTGTGGGGAATAGGTTTGACACCAAGACACAACAAGGCCCCGCAACACCACACGCTACAATTGCTAAAACAGATTGCATTTTAAGAATGTCTTCGGAGCTTAGCGCCTTTTCCATCAACCAAAAAGAGGGATAGGAAATCATTATGACTCCTAGCATAGATAATCCCATGATTCGTTTGTACCCAAATTTATCCGCCAAGTAGCCCATAATGGGGAGAGTCACCATAATAAGAACCATGAGTTTCATATTGTGCGCGAGAATTTGGTCAGGCAGAAGGTGAAACTTTGTCCGGAGCACATCAGCCATATACACATAAATCATTTGAAAAGGACCCATGACGCTTGCGCAAATCCCCATGGTGCGTAAAAGGCTGGTCTTGTCTCTTTGGAGAGTTTTCCATAGAGGAAACCTTGTGATGCTCTTCTCTTCCTTTATCTTAAGAAAAGCGGGTGTCTCTTGGATGCTTCTCCGGATATAATACCCAAACAGGCCAAGTACAGCCCCAAAAAGAAAAGGAATTCGCCACCCCCATTCAGGTAAAAATGATCTGAGGCATATAATACCAATCCCAGCTCCTATAAAGCTGCCAACTTGAATAGAGACGTTAAGTAAACTGGTGGTTCTGCCTTCATAACCTGGTTTTGCGTGCTCAAATAGAAAGATAGATCCCCCAATAAGCTCTCCTGCTACGCAAAAGTTTTGGAGCAAGCGACAGACGATAAGAGCAAGGGACGCCGTGAGTCCAATTTGCGCATAAGTGGGGAGAAGGCCGATCATAAAGGTCGGAAAACTCATCAGCATAATGCTGCTTCCTAAGGCTATTTTTCGCCCCAAACGATCTCCCACGTGCGCAAATACGACTCCTCCTAAAGGACGCATACAAAAGCCCACGGCAAAGCTAGCCATCCCCAGCAGGCTTGAGACTGCAGGATCCTCGTTCGGAAAGAAAAGAAGAGAAAGAATCGGAAGAAAATGCATGTAAAGCATCGTATCGTAGTTTTCAAGGGCTGTTCCCACACAGCCCGCTAGTATAGCTTTGTTTCTTTTCATTTTTCCTCCCTTTTTTTGTTTGTTTTTTTGTTTTTTAGTCGCTTTTTAACTCTTTGCTTTGCATGTAATTTTTTTGACTTCAATAGCTTATTGAAGCCCTTCTCTTTTTACCGTTTCATGAAGATACGCCCCCAAAGCTTGAACACGGTCAGATTGAGAGAGATGTTTAGGATAAATATAGTAAAACTTAACCTCTGGACCTTCTACATCAGGAAGCACAGGGACAAGAATATCGTGAGGATTGCTTGCACTTTCTTTGACTAAGGTAATAATGCCAATACCTTGGGTAGCTAAAGTCACAAGATAATGTCCTGAATTAACTTGCATATAAGGGTCACGGGTCTTTCCCTCTGAACACCCCGCAGAAAGATGCCAGTTGAGGTTTACAGAAGCATAGGGATACTCGCCATAGGACAGCAAACGATGCTGGCATAGATCTTTAACGCACTGGGGAGTACCAAACTGCTTAAGATAATCGGCGCTCGCATAAAGCCTTAATTTAGAGGAAAATAAATAGTCTTGTTCTATATAGTCCTCAGAGTCTCCCTGAATATAAGGAAAAAGAGCCGCATCTACACTATCTAAAGAAAAATCAGGAGGCGTGTCTCCTATCGTAATTTTTAAGCGGAGGTGAGGATACGCTTCAAAAAATGGCTTAGCATTGCTCATAAGCAGCTTTGAGAGCACACCCGCAGAGCCTCTTACTTTTAAAAGTCCATAGGGGGATTTTTCCATTTCATGCAAAGAAGTTCGAGCAGATTCAAAGTTTGAAAACATCAGTTGTACTCCTTTATAAATGATTTCTCCCTTTTCTGTGAGCTTAACCCCTTTTGGATGACGGTGAAACAGTTTAATTTTTAACCTGTCTTCTAACTGCTGAATGCTTTTACTTAAAGCGGGCTGACTAATGTTTAATTGTTGAGCCGCTAAAGTAAAACTTTGAGAGCGAGAAACGACGTAAAATAGCCTTAATTTATCCCAGTCAACATTTAAGTTCATTCTTTATTTCTTTCTTCTTAAATTTTTGATTCATGCGATCTTAACATAATCTTGCAAGAGATGGTAGCATAATTTTTTCCCATTTACAAATAGAGTGAAAACCTTGGAAGTCGGAACAACGGAAAGAAGATGAAACAAAAGGCGACAGCTATGGAGGCAAAGCGCCCTCGTTTCACACAACGTCCCGCTGTCCCTTCCCCAGGACAGACAGGAAGCTAACGATCTTCCCTTATCCCCTCTTCAAAGTCAGCGTGAGCCTGGGAAGTTACCCTCCAAACCTCACACCAATAGTCAGCCGAAATTGCCCGTATATTCAGGGAATATAGGGGTGAAATGTCGGCTTTCGATTGCTTTAAAAAGGAAAATATGTCTATTCTGTTTCTAGCCATTGTCAACTCCTTACGTTGGCTGTGGTTAGTGGGACTTAGGTGTTGGTGCACCTGGGTTCCACGTTCATATGAGTCTAAGAGAAAGACCGCCGTCTAGGATAAGAAAGCGTCAACGCTTAAACTCGTTATCAGAATACGTGCCTCTCAAAAGTGATGCAAGCAAAAAATAACTTTTATTAAAATTTTAGCAATATCCTCATTGTTACTTGAGCTGCCTTGTTCGATTGCCCCCGTGACCCAAAAGACCCCAGACTTCCTGCTGCCCCCTGACACTTTCCTTTTTCGCGAGGGGGCAGCGTCAGAAGAGTTTCAAAAAATCCTCATTTTAAACTTGCACGGGTATCTTTTTTATTGATATGTATTGATGCATAAGTGAATATGTACGTATACAATGCCGTAGGTAAAAGGGGGGAGGATCCTTTTCACGGGCGAAGAGGTAGGTTTTATGCGACGTCAACTGAGGGTCCGATTTTATGTTTAAGCGTTTTGTTTCTTCTCTGATTATTATTTCTATTCTTTGGGTCGATGTGGTTGCGGCCATGGACTCCCCCGGAGGGCGTCCACCGTCTGATGGGGACTCTTCCCGTAGTACCGTTGCTAAACAACGCTCTGGCTCGGAATCTCCTCCAAAAGAGGACTCTTCCACAAGGACCTTAACGGGAGGCTCTCCTCCAAGAGAGAGAAGCGAAAAAGAGCCCCTTTTGCCAGGCCGAGTTTCCGCTCTCCCTGTTGCCAGCAGAGCATCGCTAGAGGGAGATGTTGACGGTCGGCCTTCTCCTCCCCCCATAGGCTCAATCCAGGGCGCTGGGACGCCAGATCCAGATGAGGAGTGGCTATATGTGAAGGCTCCAGCCCGAGAAGAGGGCCCCGGCTGGAACTGTTTCTCATGGCTTTGGCGCTGTTGTAGACGGGCTCCAGCAGCTGAGGACGTGACCAATGATGCGCGAGACATTGATGCCCATAGTAGAGCCCCTTCTTTTGAGGACGAGGAAGAGGCGGCCTCCGATGAACATCTCCTTAAAAAGGACAACGACGTTGATCTCACTCCTTTCGTCCAAAAAGTTTCAGAGTTAGACCCAAATGATCCCGTTGATAAGGCCGTGCTTTCGTTTTTGCGCTTTGGCAAAAAGCACATCAATGAGGGAAGCTTCACCTGGAAACAGATTGTTCTGGCGAGTACTCTGGGGGGATACATTGCATATGGCGTTGCGAAAGGCATGATTCCGATTTTAGGTGTTGGGTTAAGAGATTTGGGAAAAAATGTTCGACGAGCGCTTACTTTAAGCGAAACATGGACTACTCTTTTTGGTATCCACACTGGAGTGACTCTTGGGATTGATGCTGCGTCACGCAATATGAGAACGCTTGCAGCTATCGCAGCCCCTTCCCCTGAAGGGTGTTCAATTCCTGCAAAAAAGATGAAAATCTGGAAGTTTGAGCTAGATCCCCACAAAGCAATCATTGGGGGCGTGTATATGGGGGGCGCTGTGGCAGGACTCCTTCCTGCTTTCTATTTGTGGGAAGTTGAAAAAGGGAATATTGTACATGTTCCTTCTATTAGAGAGGCTACTTTTATTTATATTGGATGCTTTGCTCCAGCCCTCTTTCTCGATGCTTTGTTCACCAATGCGCGCGCCATGCAAGCCTGGTTGGATGAAAAACTTACCCATCGATTGATTCACCACGCTTTTGGAGAGGAGACACGCCTTTCTCCCACTCATCTTGCGCGCACCCAAACGCTTCAGGACTTAAAGGGTCTTGAGCGTTTATTTAGAGACGCGCCTGATAGTGATATCCACGACTATTATGAGCAAGTCCTAAGACACGGATTTAATATCCAAAACAATAAAGTTGATATTCCAGAGGATAATATAAGCGCTGCAGAGACTCTTCGAACCTTAGCCGTGTTGAAAAAAATCCACCGCACATCTGAGATTCCAGAAGAAGCTAAAGACACCTGGAAGAACACAACAGCGACCGTCCTTGGACGGGGAATTCCCGGGCTTGCAACCGTTGCCCGAACCCTTGTCTTTTATACCATGATATACTCACTTTTAGAGGATGCAGAGCTTTCAATTGAGTGGCTGAAGATTGGGCTTGCTGCGGTTTTTGGAGGGGGGGTAGCGGCTTCTTTTCAAGGAAGGGTAGAGGTTGACACTGTCACGGCGGGTGTCTACGAAGCCCTTCTTGGAGAAGAAACAGAGGGCGATGCACGCCAGAGTTGTCTTGGAAAAGGCTTGAGAAGAGCTGGAAAATTGTATGGCTTTGCTCAGGGGGTTTGGAATACCCTGCCTTACGTCCTTGTGGGCATGAAGGCGACTTCTGGGTGGTCTGTGGCCTTGCTGATCGCAACCCTTCCCTTTTTTGGTATTGCGGATATGTTTAATAATGGCATGTCTTTCAATGATTCTTACGGAGGAGTGATCAATAGCGCCGAAAGTGTATTGTCTTATAAATATGAGACAGCCCACTATAAGAGGCAAAAACTGAGACGGATGACAAGAGACTACAAAGACATAATTGCAAAGATGCCCCCCGACGTTTTAATGAGGCTTGTGGATCTAAGCCCGGATGGCAACAGAAGCGCACCCTAGAGAGTCAGAAATGTCACTTGTCTCCCTTGTGGAACAAAGGGTGCATAATGTGGGAGATCTTTGTCACCCACTCTCTCTGAGTCAACAAGGCCAAGGATAGCCGGGGCCTGGACATGCTGGCTTATTCAGTAGAAGCATGGATTCAGGATGCCTTTGAGCCACATCTTTCTTATCAATATGGTGCGCGGGAATAGCAGCAGCAGCCTCTACCCCAAAAACTCCATGTGTACCCGCAAAAACAAACGCAAGTAAAAGAGAATAAAAAAATATCTTGTTCATTTTAGAGTCTCCCTATTATTGATTTATCATTTAAAATATAGCAAATAATTGTTAAGATATTATTAATTTGTGCAAAAACAATCTCCTCCTTAACCCCCCTCCCCCATCGTCGCTGCACACACTGACAGGGCTCACCTGAACATTGGAACACTGATTTATTACGGCAATATTGACCGAAATGGCCATTCGGGAGGTTTGACTCTGGAAGAGAGCTGTTATACACTATAAATATAAAATGGAAAAATACTGCAGGGCATTCTACCCCCATAGGGAGGCGTTCAATAAATGAACCACTTTTCGGGGCGTCAAACACAAGCCAACCCCCCATTCGATCGACGTAGACAGCCTTGGGTGGGTGAGGTATGTTGATAACATTTTAAGTGGCAGGGACAATAAATATGAAAAAATTACTCTTTATTTCGACAATTTCATTAAGTTTCTTTAATTATAGTGCACACGCGATGGACTTTGAAGAAGCGAGGGAAGACGGCCATGCTCTTACGCGACCAACGGCTGCGGCGACGGTTGTCCAAGATCCGAAACAAGACGTTGCTGCAGCAGCGCCTGTCTTAACCGTAGCGCCACAAGATGATGCGCAAACAGACCTACCTCCTGATGTTATTCATCAAGTGGTGACTGAGTATCCTGAAATTCTTCCTCAAGTGATGCTGACGTGCAAAGCTTGGCTTGCCGCTACGAGAGACCTATGGGAAGCCACAAGTGGGGTGTATTATAGGGCTCAAAAGCTCCTATCTACTAGTTCTTGTGTGGGAGTACACCTTCAACCTACTGCATTCAGAAATGGCTTTCGAACGCTTGTTTTTAAGCCTGGAGATAAAAATGATATTGTAGCACCTCACAAGATTATCCGTCATCTTATCAAGGCAGATTGTAACCGTCTGGATCCAAAAACCCTTGCTGAATATCAGGACTGTTTTATTCCTATCGAAACTCCAAATAAATATCAGAAGTTCAGCCATCTGAAATTATTTCTACTTAATCATGCTCAACAGAGTATGGATATTAAAGTCCTTACAACAGCCGCTCAGTGTCAAAAAAACTTAGAAATTTTTATTAACACAGAAAATCCAAATCATTGTCATTACCAAAATGCCTTTGTAAACACAAGTTACCCTGCGTTTAGTTTGGAAATGTTTATTAAGTCCTTCCAAACTGGAGAACAACCTTATCCCGAGGGGTTCAAATCTTTGTACGTCGATATGTTGAGATTGTATAGGTTGGCATTGGCAAATAACAAATGCTATGGTGACGTATTCTTTGACAACCCTTCTTCAGGTGTTGTGTTAAGAGCCATGCATGACACACCTGTAACTTTTGAAAACGGCGCTGAAAATATGAGATTTTTCCTGGAGAAGACAAGACAGGAAATTTCTCGTCTTCTGACACAATATTGGCAAACATCTGAAAGAACAAAAGCATATTTAAGGGTTGGTTGATACACGCACCACTTTTTTTAATGCCTTTTTTACGTTTTGTAGCCTCCCCTTCTTGACAAAAGACCCTTTTCCCCTTATGGTGGCCGAAATCATTACGCCAGCCCACGCGTTGCGTGCACTGGCGTCTTTTTGTTAGGAAAAATTAATGTTCGATACGCTCACAGGTCGGCTGGGCTCCATTATCGATAGGTTAAAAGGGCGCGGCGCTTTAACAGAAGCTGACGTGAAGGCCGCCTTGCGTGAGGTGCGCATTGCCCTGCTCGAAGCGGATGTGGCCTTGCCGGTTGTGAAGGATTTCATCGCTTCTGTGCAAGACAAAGCCATTGGTCAGGAAGTGCTCCATAGCATCAGCGCGGGCCAGCTGGTGGTCAAAATCGTCCATGATGCGCTGGTTGAGTTTTTAGGCCAGGAAGTGGTTGATATCGAGCTCAAGGCCTCCCCCCCTGTCGTAATCATGATGGTGGGATTGCAGGGATCAGGTAAAACCTCCATGACAGCGAAATTGGGGAATTACCTGTCAACGAAGCAAAAACGCAAGGTTTTGATGGCGTCCCTTGACGTTTATCGTCCTGCTGCACGGGAACAGCTCCAAACCCTCGGTCTGCAGTGTCATATTGACACCTTGCCTATTCTTGGCGAAGAAAAGCCCCTGGCCATTACGGATCGTGCCCTTCAAATGGCGCGCCTTGAAGGCTATGACGTGTTGATCCTGGATACAGCTGGCCGTCTTCACATCGATTCCAATCTGATGAACGAGGTTGTGGCTGTACGCGATCGGGTAAAGCCCACGGAAATTATATTGGTCGCGGACGCCATGACGGGACAAGATGCCGTCACGATCGCGAAAGAATTTGACGAAAAGGTTGGGATTACGTCCATTGCCCTCTCCCGGATTGATGGAGACGCGAGAGGCGGGGCCGCCCTTTCCATGCGGGCTACAACCGGCAAGCCGCTCAAACTTTTAGGAACAGGAGAAAAACCAAGTCAATTGGAGCTTTTCCATCCCGACCGCATCGCCACTCGTATTCTGGGCATGGGGGATGTGGTCAGCCTCGTTGAACGGGCTATGGATTCGGTTGATCAAGCAGAGACTGAAAAGCTTGCGCTGCAAATGCAAAAAGGGATGTTTGATTTTGAGGCCATGGAATCTCAGCTCCTTCAAATGACAAAAATGGGCGGCATTTCAAGCCTTATGGGGATGATCCCCGGCCTAAACAAGTTTCAAGATAAAATTTCCGAAGCGGGCGTTAATGACACATTTATTCAACGCCAAGTTGCAATGATTCGGTCGATGACCAAACAAGAAAGAAAAGATGCACGTCTCATCAATGGCTCACGCAAGCGGCGCATTGCCTTGGGAAGCGGCACATCTGTTCAAGATGTGAATAAGCTGCTCAAGCAACACCGTGACATGAGCGATATGATGAAACGTATGCAAAAACTTGGCAAAAAAGGCTTTTTGCGCCAAGGACTACAAGGGCTAATGCCTCACCGTTAAACTTTAAAGGAGACACAAAGACACTATGGCAATAAAAATTAGATTGGCACGAGCTGGCGCAAAAAAGCGCCCCTTTTATCACATTGTTGTGGCTGACGCGCGCAGCCCTCGCGATGGGCGTTTTATAGAAAAAGTAGGCAACTACAACCCTATGCTTCCCCAAGACAATCAAGATCGTGTTCGCTTGAACCTCGATCGGATTAAGTATTGGCTTTCTGTTGGGGCTCAGCCCACAGACCGGATCGCCTTATTCCTTGGAAAAGCAAACGTCATCGAGATGCCGATCATCCGCCCCACTCCCTTGAAATCAGCCCCTAAAGCCAAAGCTCAAGAGCGCTTGAAGGCAGAAGACGATGCTCAGAAAAACAAAGCTGAGGCCGCCAAAAAAGCGGCTGAGGTAAAGGTTGAGGAAGCAGAGGCCGCCCCTGCTGCAGAGCCCGTTGTTGAGGCTGCTCCAGAAGAAGCCGCTCCTGAGGACGCACCCGCGGCCGTTGCAGAGGAAGCCATTGCAGACGCATCAGAGGAAGCACAAGCTTAAGGTATTGGACCAATGTTAGCCCCCTCTTCCTTCTGTGCCGCTCTCATCACCGCTCCTCATGGCATCCGTGGTCATGTGAAGGTCAAATGCTTTTTGGAAGATCCTCGTCAGTTTAAGGCCTATTCCCCTTATTCTAACGAGCAAGGCCAAGAAGCCTATACGGTGACCAAGGTGCTGACCCAAGACAAGGACGTTCTTGTCGTGTCATTGGAAGGCCTGACGGACCGTAACGATGCGGAGCGTCTCAAAGGAAGTCCTCTCATGCTGTCTCGAGAGGTGTTACCAGAACTTGAAGAGGACACGTTTTATCATGCGGATTTAAAGGGGCTCGAGGTCCTCTCGTCCCGTGATGAGCCTTGCGGAAAGGTGCATGCCTTGTATAACTTTGGCGCAGGTGAAATCCTTGAGATTGAACCCGCTCAAGGAAAGCTTGTCATGCTTCCCTTTACCCACGCCATGGTGCCGGATATCGAGGTAAAAAAAGGGTTTCTGCGGTTAAGTGAGGCGGGTGACACTGTGCTCAAGGGAGGGTCTGATGGCGCCTAAAGTCACCATTCTCACCCTTTTCCCTGAGATGTTCCCCGGCCCCTTGGGTCACTCCCTTATTGGGAAGGCCCTTGACAAAAACCTCTGGACCCTTGATGTGGTTGATATAAGACAGTTTGCAGAAGACAAGCATCAAACAGTCGATGACACCTGCTTTGGAGGAGGGCCTGGAATGGTGCTCCGCCCTGATATTGTGGACAAAGCGCTTTCTTCTGTGATGGAGCGCGGCAAGGCGCGCCTCATTCACTTAACGCCACGAGGGCAAGTCTTCCAGCAGCCCCTTGCGCAAGAGATGGCCACGTCCTCTCTTCCGTTCGTCTTCTTATGTGGACGCTATGAAGGAATCGATCAACGCGTCTTAGAGGCCTGGCAAGCCGAAGATGTCAGCCTCGGTGATTTTGTCCTCACAGGCGGCGAGCTTGCGGCCATGACAATGTTAGACGCCGTCTTGCGGCTTATCCCCGGCGTGGTTGGGGATGAAACGTCCTTAGAGGATGAAAGTTTTTCAAGAGGATTGCTAGAGTATCCTCACTACACCCGCCCCCGAGAGTGGGAGGGAAGAGACGTTCCCGATGTCCTGTTGTCAGGGCATCACAAAAAAATTGCGGAGTGGCGCTTGAAGGAAGCGGAAGCCCTGACCCGCGAAAGACGACCCGATTTATGGGAAAAATATTGCCACCAACACATTTAACCGAAGGAGAAACAGATGAATATTTTACAAACCTTTGAGCACGAGCAGCTCACCAAACTAACGCAAAACAAGACCATCCCTGATTTTCAGGCGGGCGACACCCTAAAAGTCATGGTAAAGGTTGTGGAAGGCACGCGCGAGCGCGTCCAGGCCTTTGAAGGCATTTGTATTGGGCGCAAGAATGCAAGCCTGAACTCATCCTTTACGGTGCGGAAAATTTCCTACGGCGAAGGGGTGGAGCGCGTGTTCCCTCTTTACTCCCCCAATATTGAAATCCAACTGGTTCGCCGAGGGGTTGTCCGGCGCGCAAAGCTTTACTATCTTCGCGGCTTGACCGGCAAAAAAGCACGTATTGCTGAGAAAATCGTTCGCAAAACAGGAGCAAATATGGTTCTCCCTCAGAAACAAGACCCTATTCTCCCTGAGGCTCCTCAAACAGAAGAGACCCCCTCAAACGAGTAAAAAAAGACACGCCCCTTCGGCCCATTGCCGAAGGGGGCCTGGCTAAAAAGCATGAAAATCATGTTGGCCTAAAGCACATAAATCATGTTACACTAACTCACAAACTTCGAGTTAAAAGTATATGGCCACCCACGCAGAAAAATTAGCGACTTCTCTTAGAATCCTTAAGGAAAAGATAGGAGACTCTCAGCGCGCCATCTTCAAGTCGACAGAGTTTTCTCGCGTGCATAAGGAACGGCTTGTGAAGGCCGGCTATCTTATTGAGGTGAAGAAAGGGTGGCTATTGCTTGCTGACCCACTTAAACAGGCGGGAGAGAGCACACTTTGGTATGCCAACTATTGGCGCTTTCTCTCCCTTTTTCTGGAAGAACGGTTTGGAAAAGCCTATTGTTTATCTGCTGAGTCTTCCTTGATTTTGCACACAGGTGTCGCAAATATTCCTACCCAACTAACAATCATAACTGAAAAATCATCTGGTCAGCCTATTCAGTTGCCGTTTCATTCCTCTATTTTTCTCTATCAAGACGCAAAAAATCTGCCCATTGATCGAGATATCAAAGAAGGGCTTCAAGTGATGACCTTGCCAGAAGCGATCTGCCGCTCGCCTAAGAGCTATTTTGAGCAGCACCCTGAGAATGCTGTCGTTGCCTTATCCCTGATCCAGGATGCGAGCCAGTTATTGCATTACCTCTTAAAGCGAGGTCAATCGACAACGGCTGGGTATCTCGTAGGCGCCTACCGTCATATGGGTAGGGAAGATGTAGCCAATAGAATTTTCGCCTCCATGGAGGCTGCAGGTCATAAAATTAAAATTGAAGACCCTCTTGTGCGCCCCTCTGCGGCCTTTCCGGTTCGCTCTCAATCACCCTATGCGGCGCGCCTGCGAGCTTTATGGCATCATTATCAACCAGCCGTTGTGGATCTGTTCCCAGAAGCTCCTGGCCTTCCTCAAGATGCAGCGTCTTATCTCGCAACCGTCGAAGAGAATTACGGGAAAGATGCCTATAACTCCCTTTCCATTGAAGGATATGAAGTGTCCCCTGAACTCATTGATCGTGTCCGAAAAGGACTGTGGAATGCTTCGGAGGAACCACCTGATATCCAGCAAAAAGATGCCCTTGCTGCCAAGGGATACCACCTTGCATTTAAAGCTACGGAATTGAGTCTTAAACGCATTTTTCAGGGACAAAATCCTGGTCTTGTTGTGAAAGAAGACTTAGCCCATTGGTATCACATGCTGTTTTCTCCCTCCGTACAGGCAGGGTTGCTGCAAGACTATCATTTAGCGGGGTATCGCTCAACTCAAGTGTACATCCAAAATTCGCGACACATCCCTTTTCCACAAACGGCCATTCTCGATAGTATGGAGATGCTTTTTGAACTCTTGGAAAAAGAGGAACATGCCGCAACACGAGCCCTTTTGGGTCATTTTTTCTTTGTTTATATCCATCCCTATAGTGATGGCAATGGGCGAATAGGACGCTTTCTTATGAATGTTATGATGGCTTCGGGGGGATATCCCTGGACTATCATCCCTGTTAAGAGACGGACAGAATACATGAATGCCCTTGAACAGGCCTCTTGTAACAACAATATCGTCGATTTTATTCTGTTTATCAAATCCTTAGGAAGCTGAGTCACCCCTCCTTTTTCCCAAAGCTCCCCAGCTGTTCTTTCAATACTTTAGGAGGAACCGCTTTCACCTCACCGGGAGAAAGGGGACCCAGCTGAAAGGGGCCATAACTCAAGCGGATAAGGCGGCTTACGGGCCAGCCCAGGAATTCAAAAACGCGCCGTAATTCCCGGTTTTTCCCTTCTTGAAGGCTGACCGTAAGCCACGCGTTATCCCCTTGCTGGCGGTCAAGAATCGCCGTTATAGAGCCATAATGAATGCCCTCAATCGTTATGCCGCGTTCAAGCTCTTGAAGCACCTTGACGTCCACATGCCCATGCAGGCGCGCCCGATAGCGGCGCACCCATCCTGTTGATGGCAACTCCAGGTGCCGCGCCAGCTCGCCATCATTGGTCAGAAGCAAGAGCCCCTCACTATTCAGGTCAAGGCGACCCACAGAAATAACACGGGGAAGCTCTGGAGGAAGGGACTCAAAGATCGTTGGACGCCCTTGTTCATCAGAATGGGTTGTGACAAGGCCCTTTGGTTTATAATACCGCCACAAACGGGAGGGCTCGGCTGCAGGTAATGGCTTCCCATCAACAAGAATGGTCATCTCCGGCGTTACACAGATAGCCGGGGTTTGCAAAACTTTTCCGTTAACTTTGACGCGCCCCTCTGAAATCCACGTTTCTGCTGTCCGGCGAGAACAAAGACCTGCGCGCGCCATCACCTTAGCGATTCTTTCTCCCTTATCCACGGGCTGCCTCGATAAACGCCGCAAACAGCGCCTTATCTTGGGCAGAAATGGAAAATTCAGGATGCCATTGAAGTCCCAGACAAAATCGATAGGCGGGCGCTTCGATGCCTTCGATGACCCCATCAAGCGCGCGGGCGTTTACAACGACCCCCTGGCCAGGGGTCTTGACAGCTTGATGGTGAATGCTATTTACGAACATGTTTTCTGTTCCAACAATTTTATGAAGCAGCGTTCCTTTGACAATGTCCACGGCATGGCTGGCTTCGTCACGGGGTTGGGTCTGTTGATGAGCAAGGGAACCAGGAACTTCATCGGGAATATGCTGAATAAGGGAGCCCCCAAGCGCCACATTCATTACCTGCTCTCCCCCACAAATTCCCAAAAGGGGCCTATCCTTTTCAAGGGCCGCTTTTGCAATCGCAAGCTCAAAGGTCGTTCGGTGGGGCTTCAAGGTGACGGTCGGGTGAATTGTTTGTGCTCCGTAATAGGTTGGGTTGATGTCATGCCCTCCCCCCGTAACTAAAAGGCCATCTATCAAGGAGATATAAGTGTCTATAAGTCCAAGATCATGGGTCAAGGGAAAGGGAATACCACCCATTTCCACCACACGTTCGCAATACTTTTTCCGCACCCCGTACCAAGGGAATACTGCATAATCACCCTGTTCAAGGGAATCCAGTGTCACACCAATTAGTGGTTTTTTCGACATGCTCTTGACCTCCTAAAATCCAAACATGTGATCTAAACTAAAATGCCCTGCCTGATCGCGCAACCCATGGTATCCAAAAAGACGGCAGGTTTTGTCTTGAATCATCACATACCCACCTCGCGCTTTTTGCCGGTCAGCTTGCGTGAAGGTTTCTTGATAAACCCACATATGCGACCCACTTTGGGGAATGTTAAGGGACGCCTCAGCGATTGCATGACCTTCCTTTGAGTAAAGAATAAGCTTCGTCTCAGAGGTTTTATGCCACGGCGTGGAGGCTGGGTAAATAAGATGACAAAAGGTGTCAATATCATCATCTATTCTTAAAAAAAGCCCTGTGGTCAACCCCGGCGGAGGGCCTTTATAGGACTGAGGCTCATTCTTATAGGTCAGGGTTGTATTAAAAATATGACTTCCAAAGCTTGTTTCTGCTTGAGCGGGAAGCGTTTTATGCTCATAGCGAAAGAGGGCATGAAGCCACCCATCAGCTTCATCCCCAGCGTCAAAATCATAGATAAGCTCCACATGCCCGTAATCCTGACCCAATTGCGCTACCTCATTGACCACAAGCGCATGCTGATGATGGCGCGGAAGATTTCCAAACGCATATTGCCCCTTCAGCACCCCTTCCTTAGTATACACAAGGGCTTGGAGAGGCATAAAGCGCAGCTCACGGCTCATAGGGGTAGGCAGGATCGACGTAAAATAGGAATCGGTGGGCAACAAGGGTGCGGGTAAAATAAACCCCTTACCGAGCGCTTTTTGCAAGTCTTTAAGCTTCCCGTCTGGCTTAAGATCATTTCGTTCCACATTGACGTGAGCCATGCAGCGATAGCCCTTTGCGTTGATCACTTCATAACGAGGCCGCACAAAGTAATGCCCGGCTTGGATCTCGATTTGCTGGGGCCACTGGGCTGCCGGGAATAGTTCTTTAACATCAAGAGCATAGGTGCCGAAAGGAGGGATATCTTGATCAAGGGCGACGACCGCAGACTCTCCCATAAGATTCAAACTAACCCCGTGGGCAGGGACGGGAAAAGGATGGCTGTTTTGCAGCCACACCACAACGGTCTCACCCTCCCGCGGGGCAGGAAGCCCTGCAAAGTAATGAGACGGCCACGCGTTGGCATCATGGGTAGCAGACATCATTCCCTCATCATGGAACGTATCAAGGGCATATTTCACGATGCTATGTCCTTTTGTTCCCGTCAGGTGAACGAAGAGCTGCCCTGTAAAGTCGGCAAGGTTAAAACGCTTTTTCACGTCTCGGCTGTCAATCACAAGGGAGTGAACGCTTGGGGGGACGTCTTCCTCCCACTGGGCAAGTTTATGACCCTTTTCATCAAAAAGCAGGGCTACAAGCTTTAGGTTTTGAGACCCATATTTTGTCCAATAATTGGCCGTTTTAAGGCGGGTATGCCACCCCCCTTCCTCACGGAAAAAGACAAAATTCGTGGAAAAGTTCAAATCTAGCAGGTACGCACTGGGATCGGTCAGCAGTTCATCCGGTAAGCGCAGAGGCCTCAGGCTTTGCACGGCGCAAGAGACAGGAAGAAGATGCCCCATCTGAGCCAAATGCTTTTCTGGATCAAAAGAAAGAATAAGAAGGCTCTGCGGTGCGTCCTTCGCGGCCTCTGTAATGAGGGAAGTGTGAGGAGACAACGCCTCAATGGCTTGAACATAGACTTTTTTAGGGTGCTGCACGCTTGTCATGGCCAGAAAATCTTCAAGATGCCCTTCCGGATCATAAACAACAGGAAATGAGGCTTTCTTAAAGGCTTCTAGCTGAGCCGCAACCATCGGGTGCCCAAGGGCTTTAAAGAAGGAACATGGTTTTTGATTGGTAAATGTCTTAATTTTTAAAACCATTGGTGTTTCCTTTTAAAGTCCCATTTTCATCCGAATAATAGCTGCGACTTTTTCTGTATCATTAAAGGGAGCATAAGTCCACGAATCAATAGATCCGTCAAACATACGAACGATTCCTTCTTGAACAAGGCCTTCGATAAACCTTTTGGGTTTTGAATTTTTATGATCCAAAAGGGGAAGGATATAAACCGGTTTGCCCGTTGAGCAGGCCTCACAAATCATATTCACTGAGTCATCTGTCACAAAAATAACATCCGCCACTCCCAGGAGGGCCAGGTAAGGGTTTTTCTTTTCAATATCCAC
Source organism: uncultured Alphaproteobacteria bacterium (assembly GCA_964605015.1). Taxonomy (GTDB): domain Bacteria; phylum Pseudomonadota; class Alphaproteobacteria; order UBA9655; family UBA9655; genus UBA9655. The sequence continues at coordinate 16,181 of CAZSAH010000031.1, forward strand.
AAGGAAAACATGAGGTTCCGGGGCCAAGGCCTGCGTTAACTCAGCTCGAAAAGGAGTTCGAAAAGACGGCGACACCAGCACGCTTCCTTGGGTTTTCTCTCGAATAAACAGACTCTTCTGCACAAGGTCATCCAAGGCTTTCAGAGGCATTGTGTAGCGATTTGTGGATCCTCCTAAGAGAACCAAGCTATAGGGTCGCGGGAAGCCTTTAAAAAGGGCCTCATTTTTTTGCATATCTTCCTGAATTTTTTCTTGAGTAACCTTGTGGAGCGCCCCTTTTGTTGAGATAACATTGGGACCCTTCAGGTGATCATGGTCAGGGGCTGCAATCAGGTCAAAAGCGCCGTGATTTACAAGAGGATCCTGAATATGAACACAAAAGGTCTTCCCCTTGCTTTGCTCCTTAATGGCCAGCGCAAGCGGTGCTGAGCGACGCCCACAACTTATCACCAGATCAGGCCAGGGGGGAGTCAGGGGATCGCTTTGAGGCGTTAATTGGGACAGGGGAGTCCCCCAGGGAAGGCTCAACCAGCCCCAGGGCCACCGCCTGATACAAGTCTTATGAAGGGTGGGCAAGCCCACAGCATCTGCCAGTCCCATCACTTGGCTTTTCATTCCTGGGGATTTATCCGTAATGGTCCAACAGGTTTTCTGGGTCATGCGGCATGCTCAATATGAAGATACGCCCACACGCTTTGTAAGGCATCTATTAAATCATCAATCATGGCATCCGTGTGAACAGGGGATGGCGTCAGACGAAGGCGCTCTGTGCCTCGCGGAACTGTGGGATAGTTAATGGGCTGCACATAGATATTATGCTCTTTCAAAAGCCGGTCTGAGGCCATCTTACATTGGTGCGCATTTCCCACCATAATGGGAATAATATGAGAGGACGCCTGCATAAAGGGAATGCCCGCTTGAGTCAGCCTTTTCCTCACTTTCAAGACGACTTCTTGATGGCGGCTGCGCTCAACTTGGCTTGTTTTCAAATGCCGAATACTTGCAAGCGCCCCCGCCGCAACCGCTGGTGGCATGGAGGTTGTAAAAATAAAGCCTGGCGCAACGCTTCTGACAAAATCAATCAAGGACGAAGAAGCCGCAATATAGCCGCCCACAACCCCAAAAGCTTTGCCCAAGGTGCCTTCGATGATACTTAAACGATGACTTTGGTTCTCGCGCTGGGCAATGCCCCCGCCCTTATGCCCATACATCCCGACCCCATGAACTTCATCAATAAAGGTCAGGGCATTAAATTCTTCCGCTAAATCGCAGAAAGCCTCAATGGGGGCAATGTCTCCATCCATTGAATAGACGGATTCAAAAATAATAAGCTTTGCCTGGTTGCGGGGGTAGCGCATCAAAAGATCCCTCAAGTGACTGGGGTCATTGTGACGGAAGATTTCTTTGGGCGCGCGGCTATTGCGAATGCCTTGAATAATAGAGGCATGATTGTGGGCATCTGAAAACACCACGCACTCAGGAAGATGGGTTGCAAGCGCACTGATGGAGGCTTCATTCGAGACATAACCTGACGAAAACACCAGGGAGGCCTCTTTATCATGAAGGTCTGCAATCTCTTTTTCCAGCAAGACATGATAATGGTTGGTGCCAGAAATATTGCGCGTTCCCCCAGCGCCTGCCCCCACACGGGCAATGGCTGTTGTCATGGCTTCTAGGGTTTTTTCATGCTGCCCCATGGCCAGATAATCATTGGCGCACCAGACGACCACACGCCGGGGGTTTCCTTCATTGTAATAGAAAGCATAGGGAAAATCCTTAGCGCAGCGCTCTAGGTCCGCAAACACGCGGTAGCGCCCTTCTGCCTTGATGTCTTGTAAAGTTTGCCTAAAAAAGGCTTCATAATCCATGGTCGTCGATTCAAAGCGTGTCTCTTTGACTATCTAACTACGGGACGGATGGTGTTTTTGCAAGCCATTTTCAGCCTTATCGAGCGATAACCCGACCCATGGGGCATCTCATCACTATTCTCTTCTAAGAGTATGGTGGAGCAAGGATGACTGGAAGAAGTTACCACACATGCTCTCGCATCCAGCGTACCCAGTCTGGCAAGCCTTTTTGCAAGAAGAGGAAAATTTTAAAGAATTGCACGTCAATTCGCAGGCCTCTTGTGCAGGAGAGCAGAGTGTCTCTAGACATTGAGCATTCGTTTGCTTAGCACTGCCGGTGAAAACACCACACTGGTCCCCGCATTTCGTGTACTCAACATCACAAGCGCCTGAGCAAGAAGGGCTATACTTACACCCCTTATGATCATAACAGTTAGTTTTTACAAGACCACAAATTTCCGTTACGCATTTATCTTTTGTCATGTCCTCAGCACTGGCTTTCATGGAAAACACGCTGAGGATGAGAATCCCCACAAGGCTCACACCCTTCACAATGAGAGGTATTTTATTTTTCTGCATACTTTTATTTCCTTTACTATGCTTAAATAGGACCATCTCCCTCTCTGTTTGTGGGCCGTGATGGAGGGTGCGGATCAATTTTACGTCGACGCCGGTACGGCTTAACAGCATTTTTAGCCTTCCCATACGCCTTCCCTTTGGCAAAGGCACTTGATTTTACAGGAATCACGACACGAAACTTACGGTAAAAATCTAGATCGATGATATCTGCCATGGTTTGTTTCTCCTCTTCTAAAGAGCAGTATAGCGAAAGAGAGTTAAGATTCTTCTAGGGAAAGGTTGACAAAGTCTTTAGTCTAAAATTTTAGGAAAAAATCACGCGACAATGTGGCTAAAAATTTGTGTTTTTTCAGTGGCTTGGACCTTAGAAAGATCAACGAATAACTTTGGAAAAATACAAGGGAATGCCTCCTTTTTTTAATTCCTGATCACCTTTCAACTCTTTTGTCTCGAGAAGAGGGGA
>CAZSAH010000032.1:0-19040 GCA_964605015.1 uncultured Alphaproteobacteria bacterium
CAACGCATTCCGTAGGAATGCAGCCTTTTTAACTTTATTTTAATGAAAACGAGTTTTTTATTGAAAAATCAAAGCGCTATCTGGATCCCCGCCTTCGCGGGGATGACAATTGGGGGCGGGGGACAAGTAAAGGGGACGACAAGGAACGGGATGACAAGAGAGGGGATTGATAAGAGAAGGAATGACAAGAAGACAAATAATTTTCGACTTTTCATAAAATATTAACTTTTCTTGCCTACAATGAGGGAAGACTTATTTGAATTCACAGAGACTAAGCGTCCCCATCCCTCTGTGTGTATGCTTTGGGGCAATAACCTTATGAAAGGACTATTATTATGCAAAAATATAATCTTCTTAGAACACTTGCCCTAACGGGGATTTGTTGTGCTTCGATCAATAGTGTCATGGCCAAAAATATAGAGCTTCCTAAAGTAGCAGTTCCTACCGTAGAAATCGTGAAAAAGGCTGCTGCGCAGGTAATGAGTGAGTGGGAAAAGCCAGACCCTCATATGCACCTGTGGGTTCGACAGGGAAAAGCTAGGCTGGAAGCAGGTGGCATAACGTGGGAAGTGACAGCCGTAGTGGCTAAGAAATTAGACCATAAACCCAAGCACGAAAAAGGACTAGAGGATTATAATGTACAGCTCCCACCAACTCAAAATAATATCTCTGGCCCGGACAATGGCCCTGCCACGTTGGCTGCCCACTATGAGATAAGCCCGACTATGGGTAAAATGAACGATATTGAGAGGCTGATGACCAGCTTGACTGTTGCGTCAGTCGAAGAATATACGGAAGGCCATTGCAAGGCTGTGTTTGAGCCATCGAACTTTATTGGGTGGGAAAACTGCCCTTAATGAAAGGGAACACAAAAAAATGCTACGGCAATCTTCCTTATATAAAGAGGTCGATTGCCGTAGTTATGTGACGTCTAAAATCAACGGTTCCGCAAAATTTTAAAAATTTCCCAAACTTCTTTCCTATTTTCCACTGTATTTACAAAATATTAACTTTTCTTGGCTACAATGAGGGAAGACTTATTTGAATTCACAGAGAAAAGGAAACGGCCCATCCCTCTCTGTACTGAACGGGCTTAACTTTAATAGGGAAGGAATTAACAATGACTAAGAAATTTCTACAAACATCTGCTCTGACCTTAGGGGTGGGGGTATCGATTATCTCTTTGGGCGCAGATACAAGTCCCGTAAGGGGAATTCATGTTGAGGTGGCTCCGGAAGCAAAGCATTGTATTCACAACCAAAATGCCTATATAATGCTGCACACGCCCGGAGGCGATACGTGGGGTATAGCTGCTCATGCTAAAGTACCTGGGACCATGATCTTAAAGGCGGCGGATAAGGAGTTAGCAAGAGATACTTATGAAGAAGCTGAGAGTGAGAACGGCAAGCCCCTTGCTCCCTTTCTTAAGATACAGCTGCCAGATATGCCTCGCTCTACTGACTTCTTTGTCATGGGCGCAGGTACCCTCGAAGGCATTAGTAAGGAGGTTGGGCTATCGCCTAAAGAGAGGACTCACAACATCTTGGAGGTTCTTAATAGCTTAAAAATGACTATAACCAGTTGTCCAAATGAGGATGGTCAGATTGGGGTCAGTTTTTCAAGAAAATAAATAGTAATCCCTCCCAAAAAAACCAGACCCTTTTCGAAGGCGTTTGGGAGAGGGAGACACTCTTTAAGTCGTGAGGTTAACTTGGGTTGGCCTCACGATTTTATTTTAGGGTCTCGTTGTTGTTCAGCATGATAGAATTCGTGAAATGGCCAATCGAAAAAATTGACTTTTTACAAGAATGATTTATAATAAATATATTATAGAGAGGTATATGCATGGGAACAAAACTTCATCAAGAATACAACGCGGATTTCTATGCTTGGATTCTGCATAATGCGGCTCTTTTGCGCGCAGGGAAGGTCTCGGAAATTGATGTAGAAAATATTGCAGAGGAACTTGAAAGTATGGGAAGAAGTGAAAAAAGAGAATTCGTTAATCGTTTGGCTATTCTTTTTTCTCATTTGCTGAAGTGGGAATTTCAGCCTGAATTACAAGGAAAAAGTTGGCAATATACAATTGAAGAACAGCGCATGAAAGTGATAGAGCTTCTTGAGGATAGCCAGAGCTTGAAACATGAAATTAAGAAAAAGGTTGATTATGCCTATAAACAGGCTCTTATTTTAGCAGCCAAAGAAACAGGCTTAGCGAAGAAAACTTTTCCGCAGACGTGCCCGTTTGTTCTCGAGGATTGTCTTTCGGAAGGATTTTTCCCGCATGTATAAAATTAAGACCCAGAACTTAAAAAAGAGAAAAATTATATGATAGGAATTGTTCTTGTAACCCATGGTTTATTAGCTCAAGAGTTTGCAGCAGCTCTTGAGCATGTGGTTGGAAAACAAGACTATTTGGCAACAATCAGTTTGTATTCTCAGGATGATATAGAGGTGAAACAAGAAGAAATCATCCAGGCGGTGCACACGGTGGAAAATGGCGATGGTGTGGTCATTTTGACGGATATGTTTGGGGGGACTCCTTCAAACCTTGCCCATTCTTTGTTGGACACCCATGAGGTGGAAATTGTGGCCGGGATGAATCTTCCGCTTTTGATTAAATTGGCCAGTGTTCGACAAACAAAACCTCTGCGAGAGGCCGTTCTGTTGGCTCAAGAAGCGGGGAGAAAGTATATTCATGTGGCTTCCCACATCCTAAGCGAGCCCCATGTCCAAAATAGTTAAGCAAGAAATCCTTATACAAAACCGTAAAGGGTTGCACGCAAGGGCGTCTGCTCAGCTTGTAAAGCTTGCTGAATCTTTTGAGGCGGAGACATATGTTTCTTATAAGGAAATGCGCGTGCCCGCTCAGTCAATTATGGAGCTTTTAATGTTGGGAGCGGCGTGCGGATCTGTTATCCTTATAGAAGGGGAGGGGAGGGATGCCCAACAAGCCGTTTCTTCCTTGGTGGAATTGATTGAAAATAAATTTGGTGAGGGATAAATGACGAACCCTGTGATGGTTGAAGCAACGCGAGGACATTACCCAGAACTGCGCCACCGAGGGGCGGCTGCCGTTGTGGATGCGACGGGGCAAGTGATTCGGAGTTGGGGTGATATTTATGACCCTGTGTTTGGAAGATCAGCGTTTAAGTTGATCCAAGCTCTCCCCCTCATTGAAAGTGGGGCTGCGGATGCGTATCATTTGACACCTCAAGAGATTGCCCTTGCTTGTGCATCCCAGTATGGGGAAGAGGCGCACGTGAATGCCCTTGAGGTGTGGCTTCAAAAATTAGGAAAAGATGAGCGCATCTTAGAGTGTGGAATTCACTCTCCCCTTGGGGGTCTAGTGAAGATGAGTAATCAACCATCTGTGTTGCAGAATGCTTGTGCAGGAAAACACTTAGGTTTTTTGACGACAGCGCTTCACCATCATGACCCTCTGGAAGGCTATGTCTTAAAAGATCATCCTGTTCAAAAGCGAGCAGAGCACACGTTGAGCGAAATGACGGGGGCAGACTTTTCCCAAGCACCCCATGGAACAGATGGGTGTGGCGTTCCTGCGTGCGCCATTCCTCTTTTTAATATTGCCCTTGGGATGGCGCGCTTTGCGGATCCGTCCCACCTGCATTATCCGCGTCAAAAGGCGATTCATCGTATTCTTGAGGCCATTACGGCTCACCCTGAGATGATTTCAGGGGCCGATGGATTTGACAGCAAAATCATTAAAGTAACCCAAGGCCACGTTGTGTGTAAGATGGGGGCCGGCGGGGTGGAAGTTGGCATCATTCCGTCTTTAGGGCTTGGCATTGCGTTAAAGATTGATGACGGGTCTGGTAGAGCGGCCGAAATTGCTTTTTTAGCAATTTTGCGGTCTTTGGGGTGTTTAGAGGAAGATGTGTACGAGCTGATTGGTCCGCGTGTTCCCGTTTTGACTCACAAGGGCAAAACCGTGGGATTCCTTCAGCCGACCAATTTTACAACCCTTCTTCCCATCACAGGGGGTCATTAAGAGTCTAACCTTTCAAGGAACTTCTCAAAGTCTTGGGCTTCGTGAAAGTTTTTGTAGATGGAGGCAAAGCGCACATAAGCGACGGAGTCAAGATCACGCAGAGCCGTCATCACCGCTTCTCCAATGGAAGAGCTGGGGATTTCCACTTCTCCACTCGTTTCAAATTGGCGCATAATTCCGGTTGTGACCCGTTCAATCCGCTCATCATCAACGGGGCGTTTGTGGAGGGCAAGGCGGATGGAGCGCACAAGCTTTTCGCGATCAAAGTCCGCAAGATGGCCATCTTTTTTCTTGACCACAAGCTCGCGCAAATAAACGCGTTCGATCGTTGTGAACCGAGACAAACATTCAGGACACTGGCGCCGCCGTCGAATGGACGAGGCGTCCTCACTGGGGCGCGTGTCTTTGACAGCTGTATCTGTGCTGCTACAAAAAGGACACCGCATACTAGGTCCTTATAAGGGGGTAAATAGGAAAGCGAGCGCACAGGTCTTCAACTTTTTTGCGTGTTGCCTCTACTTGAATCCCATTGCCCTCTAAGACATCCGCAATCCAGTGGCCGATGTCTTGGAATTCGTTAAGACCAAATCCGCGGGTGGTTCCTGCGGGTGTTCCCAGGCGAATCCCTGAGGTTTGTGTGGGGGGAAGGGGATCAAAGGGAATCCCGTTTTTGTTGCAGGTCAGGCCCGCGCATTCGAGTTTTCCCTCAGCCTCAGCGCCTGTCATGCTATAGGGGCGTAAATCCACCAGAAGCAAGTGACAATCGGTGCCGCCTGTGGTGATGTCCAGGCCTCGCTCGATTAATGTTTTTGAGAGAATCTGAGCATTCTCAATGACTGCACTGGCATAAACTTTGAAACTGGGCTGAAGGGCTTCGCCGAAGGCCACTGCTTTTGCAGCGATGACATGCATTAAAGGGCCTCCTTGCAGCCCTGGAAAAATGGCGCTGTTGATCTTTTTTCCTATGTCGAGGTCATTGCTTAAAATCATACCGCCCCGAGGACCTCTTAAGGTTTTATGCGTTGTTGTTGTGACAACATGCGCATGGGGAAGAGGGGAGGGGAAGACATCTGCGGCCACAAGGCCTGCAAAATGAGCCATATCCACCATAAGAATGGCCTCTACTTCGTCCGCAATCTCTCGGAAACGAGCAAAGTCGATCGTTCGGGGATAGGCAGATCCCCCTGCAATAATGAGCTTGGGCCGGTAAGTTAAGGCTTGGCGACGAACATCTTCATAATCAATGACATGGGTGTCAGGATTGACGCCATAGCCAGCGGCTTTAAACCATTTTCCGGAGAGGTTGACTGTGGAGCCATGGGTTAAATGCCCTCCCGCAGCAAGGGACATGCCAAGGATTGTGTCTCCGGGATTGAGAAAGGCTAAGAAAACCGCTTGGTTGGCTTGGGATCCAGAGTGGGGTTGAACATTGGCATAGGTGCATTTGAACAGAGAACAGGCCCGATCAATGGCAAGCTGTTCAGCCTGGTCCACCCATTCGCATCCCCCATAGTAGCGTTTGCCGGGGTAGCCTTCTGCATATTTGTTTGTCAGAATGGATCCTTGGGCTTCCAGGACGGCTGTTGAGACAATGTTTTCTGAGGCAATGAGCTCAATTTGATTTTGTTGCCTTGCGAGCTCGCCCTTGATGACTGTTTCAATAAGGGGATCGGCTTCAGAAAGGGATGAGGTAAAAAATTCAGTGCTTTTAACCATTCGTAAAGGAATCTCCGTTATTAATATGAAAAGAGGCTGAGTCAAATCTTATCAGATAAGCCATTAAGAATCTAGGGAGGTATTCCATGATGACAGAACAAGACGTTCGCAGAAAAGTCAAAGCCTTAAAGCGATTTTATATGGATCTTACGAGCTATACTTTTATCAATATCTTGTTGATTTTTGTGTGGCTAGCTTTTGATAGAAGCGGAGTCTTTTGGCCTAAATATGTGATCGTGGTGTGGGGGTTTGTCTTGCTGGCCAGAGCCTATTGGATGGGGGTTTTGTCTCCGTTCTTATGTCACATCTCTTTTTTAACTCCTGACTGGGAGAAGAAAAAAGTTGAAGAGATGATGGGGAAACGCCATCTTCAACGCAAGGTTCCCTTGAGGAGAGACATGAAAGAGTAAACATCTCTTACACTGAGAAACAGAAGATCTGTTCCTCAGTGCGAGATGGTGGCGTTAGTATCCGAAGATGCTGCCAAAAACGTTGCCAACAAGGCCACGGTTGCCATATCCATAATACCCATAGCCAGGATACGCATAAGCAGGGCCATAGGCATAGCCATAGTCATAAGCAGGGCCATAATAGACATATCCACGATGACCGCGCCATGCTTCAGCTTGACTTGCTCCGAGCGCCATAATAAAGCCAAGAGCCATTGTTGTTGTGATAAGTGTTTTCATAATAACCTCCATATATAAAAGAAAGAAACAAATATCTTTCTTAGTATTATTATAATAAAAAAAGTATAATTATTTGTTAATTTTTTAAAAAAGGCTTTAAATAAACAGGGTCGTACCAATGAGCAACAGGTGTGCCACCAGAATAGGGAGATGCACCACGACAGCCCCGTGCTTCAGCTTGATTTTCCATTATGATAAGGCCAAGAGCCATTGTTGTGACGATAAGTGTTTTCATAATAACCTCCATTTAACAAAATAACATTTATATTTAACAAAAAGAAGGAATTAATATCCTTCTTTTGTAATTATAGCAAAAAATGCATAATTATTTATTAATTTTTAAAAAATACTTTAAATAAGGGAATTTTTATAATAAAAAAGGTTCCATGAACGACTGCCCATGGAACCTTTTATTAGACTAACGAAGGCTATTTACAATCTGGCTAAAAAGCCCTTGCCCATAATAATTATGAGCATAATACCCATAATAAGGGGCTCCGTAAGACCCATACCCATAATAAGGAGCATAGGCAGCGCCATAGTAAGGAGCAGGAGCGACGCCATAGCCGCAACCGCAGTTTGCTTCAGCAGATGGGGTGGCGGCGAATGTAATAAGCCCAAGGGCCAGTGTTGTTGTAAGAAGTGTTTTCATAATGATCTCCATTTAAAAAGGAAGGAAAAATCTCCTTCTTTGAAAAGTGTAACAAAAAATATATAATGTTTTGTTAATATAGTTCATTTTTATTTTTAATTATTGTAAAAATAAAAAAGACCCTCTTCCTGATAGGGAGAAGAGGGTCTTTGAAGGTTAGAATACGATTAATAGAATGGTAAGCTAAAGACCAAGAGACAGCCCGAGGGAGAAAGAGGGGGCTGGATCATAATAATAGGGCACCGGAGCATAGTAGTAAGGTGCTGGGACATAGTAATAATCGTGGACAACAGGCTCGTAATAATCATAATACCCTGGAGCGACATCATAATAGTGATGTTCTGAGTAGTAAGGATAAGCCTGGGTTGCTTGAGTGGCGCTGAGCATAAAGAGCGCTCCAAGGGCCAGCGTGGTTGTTAAAAGACGTGTTGTCATGTTCATTCTCCTTAAATTCATGTTCTAGTTCCTTATAATACTTCATAATTATATAACAATACGTTAATTATTTTAGTTTTTCAATAAAAAAATGACCCTTGGGTAAAAAATACCAAAGGGTCGTTTTTGGTGCTGCTGAACCTGATTGCAGATTCAACTCTTGGGAGTTACCTTACGCGCCAGGGCTGATCTGGATGGTAGTAACTATCATAGCCCTCATTGACCTCGCGGCGGTCCCAACCGGGTCCACTGCGCTCCAAACCAGTAGGGCCCCTGTTGTCCCTGTTGCCCCGCCCCCATCCTGCGGGTGTCACTTGGGCGTGATTGGCTTCTGAAACGATTGGTTGAATGAGCGTGGCTTCTGTAGGGTGAGTGGCGCTGAGCATAAAGAGCGTTCCAAGGGCCAGCACTGTTGTTAAAAAGCGTGTTGTCATGTTAATTCTCCTTCAATTTATTTTGATGACAGGATTCAACTCTTAGAGAACTACCACCTGTAGTAGTAGCGATGAGGATGACCCCAGCCCCAGCCCCAACGGTGTCCCCAATAGGGATGACCACCCCAATGTCGGTGGCCCCACCATCGTGCAGGCGTTACTTGGGCGTGATTTGCTTCTGAAGCGATTGGTTGAGCGATCGCTGCTTCTGCGGGTTGAGTGGCTCCGAGCGCACAGACAGTTCCGAAAACCATTGCTGTTGTAAGAAGTACTTTCATAATGACCTCCATCTATGATAAAAATAATACAAAATCGTATTATTATAATTTTATATTATATATTATAATATTTAGTTAATTATTTTGAATTTTTTGGAGGTGAAATACTTATCGAGGTGAATGAATGGCGGCGCCTAGCTTTTCAAGGCACTCTTTGAGGTCTGGATCTGCGACATGGTGAGTTTGGGTTTCCACCCACTCTTTTTCTTCCTGGGAAAGGGGCAGAGGGTCTTTCATGACAACAGGCTGGGGCGGCACAAATCCATGTGTCATGTGCAGTTTTGCAAGGGCTTTGTAGCCAAAGAATGTATTGATTTGCTCTAAAATCAAATCTTGGGAAAAATGGAGGAGGAGGGATCCGGCTGAGGTCACACTCACATGAAGAGTGCCTTCGCTTCGTTTGCCTTGAGGAAAAGTGATTTTTTCAGGAATCGCAAGGCGCGCAAACTTCTCCCCCACAATCTGGGGCCACTGGGTGATGATTTTTCCTTCCATCAGGCCACGAGTCCTAAAGACGGGTGTGACGATTTTTTGTGTATAAAGGCCTAGGCGCGTGGGCCAGCTCTTGCTAGGGTGTCTCATAGAATTAAAATAAGAGTTTTTCAAAGGAAAGAGCAAGTGTTTTCACAGTCCCTCTTGGCATGGTATGATAAAAGCAAGCGCTCTCTTCCCTGGCGTGTGGCGCCTGCGAACCCTTATTATACTTGGCTAAGTGAAATTATGTTGCAGCAAACAACGGTTGCAACGGTTATTCCCTATTTTTCTGCTTTTGTCCAGAAATGGCCAACGGTCCAAGATCTAGCGGGCGCCTCGTTGGATGAGGTGTTGGTGGAATGGCAAGGGCTTGGGTATTATTCTCGGGCGCGCAATCTGCATCGATGCGCCACCCTATTGGCGGCTCAGTTTCCCGCCACAGAAGCCGATCTTTTAAAGCTTCCCGGCATTGGCCCCTATACGGCCGCCGCCATCGCCTCCATTGCTTTTGGACACAAGGCGGCGGCTGTGGATGGGAATGTGGTGCGGGTGTTAAGCCGTTATTTTGCTATAGAAACTGTCAATTCCACGAAAGAAGTTAAAGAAAAACTGCTGCCCCTATTGCCAGAGGAAAGGTGCGGGGACTTTACCCAAGGCCTGATGGAACTGGGGGCCTTGGTATGTCGTCCAAAAAGTCCGGTGTGTTTGTCTTGTCCCCTCGTCAAAGACTGCAAAGCCTACGCAGAGGGCAGGCCAGAGGATTTTCCTCAAGCGCCCCCCAAGCAAAAGCTTCCCACCCGTTATGCGACGGCCTTTATCCTTAAACGAGAAGATGGGGCGATTTTGCTTAGAAAGCGCCCTCCTCATGGGTTATTAGGGGGATTGATGGAGGTCCCCACAACGTCATGGGAGGAAAAGAAGGAAAAGCGCAAGGGGCGCCTTGTGCGACACACCTTCACCCATTTCCATTTGGAAGTGGATGTGTGCCATCATGCTGACCTATCAGCCTTTGAGGGGGTTTGGGTTCATCCTGAAGAGCTGCACACCTACGCCCTGCCCACCCTTATGAAAAAAATCCTCAAAGGAGAGATGGGTTGTTACAATTTTCACGGTAAACGCACCTAAAAAGAGGGTGAAAGTGTGACGCTAAGCGACAAATTTATTTTTTTTATAAATTAACTAAAAGTTAACTATTTTTTCGTTATCTTGAAAAAGTTAAATCACGTTAAGTTCAATAAAAGGAGACTATAAAATGAAAAAATATACATTCCTTGCTTTAGCAGCCTATTTAGCTTGCGCCTCTTACGCACAAGCTCATTGTGTAACAGCGCATGTTGCTAGTAATATGCCCCCGCCTGCTCCAGCTGGCCATAGTGGGTGGATCTATTGTGAAGAGGTTATGGGTCAACCATCTGAAATATGCCAGGGGACCATTGAGGGAAGAAGTAATACATGGGGCTATAGTTGCGCAGGCGGTGATCCAGCATTCCCTCCTCATCAACCATACACTTCTCCTCATCGACCACATTGTTTTGAGCAAGAAGCAATAGGTTCTTGTGCGAAAAAATAAATAAATTTTTCGCACATGTGATCGAGGAGGAAGCTTAAAGCATGTAATCGTGCTTTAAGCTTCTTTTTATTTTAGATGCGCACAGTGAACAATCTTTCCTTGCAGAGAAAGGGTGGGATGGAGTAGGGGTATACTGAGTTGTTCTTTTGGATATAATGACGCGATGACTGCCCCCCTGCCCTTAATTCTGGATTGTGACCCTGGTGTTGATGATTTCATTGCGATCTTAATGATTCTGGCGGCGCGCTCACGATTTGATCTGCTTGGCATCACGGTGACGGGGGGGAATGCCCCTTTGGCGTATACAGCTGACAATGCCCTGAAGGCGTGCGAGCTTGCAAATAGGCGAGACATTAAGGTATATGCGGGCTGTCCAGGGCCATTGTTGCGGCCCTTGACCCGTGCAGGTGATGTGCATGGGGAGAGGGGCTTGATGGGTGTGACCCTTCCGTCCCCCACCATGAAGCTACAACCAGAGCATGCAGTTGATTTTCTGATTGAAACGCTCATGACCTCTTCCCAAAAGGTGACGTTGGCCACAACGGCTCCGCTGACGAACATTGCGGTGGCCTTTGTGCGTGAGCCTCGTATTATGGATAACATCGAAGAAATTGTGACCATGGGAGGGGCCATGCGTTTAGGCAATGTGACCCCTGCGGCCGAGTATAACTTTTACACAGATCCTGAGGCGGCCCATATTCTCTATACATGTGGGAAGAAAATCACCACCCTTGGGATTGATGTGACCCATCAGGTGGTGACATCCCTTGACTGGCTTGATCAGCTTGCTCCCTTTGACAATCCTGTGACACAAGTCGTTGTGCCCCTGCTGCGGGCTTTCCGTGAATATGATATGGCCTGTTTCGAGGTGGGCGGAGGAGTTCTCCATGATCCTTGCGTCATTGGGTATCTGTTGGACCGCTCTCTTTTTAAAGGACAAGATGTGCATGTTGAGCTGGATACATCTTTTAGCCTGACACGCGGGCGCACCGTTGTGGATTGGTGGCATAAAAGAGGGCTTTCCCCCAATGCCCATGTCGTTAATGAAATCAATGCACCGGGGTTCTTTGAGCTTCTGAAGGGACTTCTTGCGTCCTATGGAGGAGACCATGGCAAAAACTAAACTCATCATGGATTGTGATCCAGGCCTTGATGATGCGGTTGCTCTTTTGCTAGCGATCGCCTCGCCTGATGAAATTGATCTTTTAGGGGTGACAACAGTTGTGGGAAACTGCTCTGCGGCCCTGACGTACGACAATGCGCGCCGTATTTGTGAGTTGGCGGGTCGAAAGGATCTGAAGGTTTTCAAAGGATGTCCGCGCACCTTGTTTTCTCGCGTTGCGCCCTCGACCTATGAAGGAACCGACGTTCATGGAGAAACAGGGCTTGGGGGGTGTAAGCTTCCCCCGCCCACCATGCCGCCCCAGACCCAGGATGCGGTGAGCTACCTTATTCAAACCCTTTTAGAGTCTTCTGAAAAAATCACCCTTGCTCCCACAGGGTCGCTCACGAATATTGCGTGTGCCTTAGTGATGGAGCCTCGTATTAAGGAAAAGATTGAAAAAATTGTGATGATGGGCGGATCCATTGGCCTTGGGAATATCACCCCCACGGCTGAATACAACTTTTACTATGAGCCCCAGGCGACATATATCGTTTTTACATCAGGGGTTCCGCTTGTCATGCTGGGGCTTGATGTGACGCGTCAAACCCAAACCTCAGAAGACTGGCTGCGTCTCATTGAGGCCATGGACACGCCTGTGTCTCGGGCCGTTATGGACATGTTGTCCCATTATTATCGCCCGGACGCCTTTCTTGAGCCCGGCGTTGCAGGGGGAGTGCTCCATGACCCTAACGTCATTGCCTATCTTATTAACCCCGACCTGTACAAAGGCCGTCAGGCCTACGTCGAGATTGATATCTCGCCCACCATTATGGCAGGACGCTCCACCGTTGATTGGTATGGAAAGATGGGCCTCACGCCGAATGCGTACGTGGTGAATGAGGTGAATGCTGACGGATTCTTTGACCTGTTAACAGAAAGGCTGGGGAGATATGGCTGCTAAAATTTTTCATCTTCTTATTGACACATCTCACCTTGCTTGGCATCATCCTATGTAGCGAATGAATTTGGTGTCCTTGGCCAAAGTTTTTGTGCCTGATAATTTTTTTGCCTATTATTTAGTAAGTTATATAAAAGAAGGTGTTAAATGAAAAAGAAATATTACGCTGCTCTCCTTGTAACGCTATCCGCACTATCAAGCAGTTTTCTATGTGCCATGGATGTTGATCCGAAGAATCATGTAACTGTGCGGTTTCATAACGGAAGCACTCAGAAGGATGGCATTGGGCCCGCTGAGGGAGGAGATTTCCTAGAAAAACAAAAATGGATAGCTGATGGCAACGTTGTGGGAAACCAACCTGGGGACGGCTTATTTCTTATTCCACCAAGAGAAGGGGTGCCGCAGGAGGAGCCTGCACATGCCCTTTTTGACCTTAGGGTGGATCTTCTTATCGTAACAAAAGATGGTAAGTCTATTCTTCATCCCACAAAAGAAGAAAAGACATCTCAAGATCGGGCTTTCCACTTAAAACTGCCAGGAGAAACAACAGAGGTTATCTTAAATATTAATCCTAATAATATTGCTGGTGTATTTGTTAAACTAAAATCGCCGCGTTATAGTTATACAACGACCGGAGGGAACTTGTGGGTTCCTAGTGATGATATAACGCTTTGTCGGGTTGGAAAAATCATACTTCCAGGAGAATCAGCTGCCTCTTTGGATGTGATGTTTTCTTGGCCCTCAGATCGTTCTGGTAAACTAGAAGGTCGTTTTGGAAAACCTGATGATTCATTAGGTGCAATCCGGCTCGTTAATAACTGGAAACAGCATATTGGTCTCAATACATCCAGGCGTCCAGATGAACGACCACACTGTGCACCCACACGATACTTTACCGTGCCTTTCCTCAATGAGGAACTTGGCTATCCGGGCATAAGATCTAAGCTCTCTTTGTATGCAGGACACCCTCTTTTCAGGGGAGATCCTGAAACAATTGAATGCAAAAGTGAAGCACCGCCAAGAGCTAGTGGTCGCCCTGTCGAGCGTATAACTAGTGGTCGCCCTGTCGAGCCTATAATTATAGAGCTACCTAAAGATCCCAAAATGAATAAAAACAAAGATGAGTCACTCACTAATCTCAATCATATAATTGTAGATCCGCCTAAAGTAAGAGAAGATCCTAAAGTAATCAGCAACCTAGTGGATATAGGTTAAAGTAACCTAGCACTATTCCCTCCCAATACCTCGCGGCTTGCCGCGGGGTATTCTTTTGGGGCTTGTGTATGATAGCGGCTGAAGAGTACAGTCAACACCATGACCGGTAAGTATAAAACCTCTGCATCTACTCAGCTTCCCCAGCTGATGTCCCTTCCTCCCCATTTGACGGGGGTGCTGGACATTGATACACGCGCTATGGCGCGCAATTACAGGGCTCTTCAGGCGACTTTGTCCCACAGCACGTGTGCAGCTGTTTTAAAGGCGGACGCCTATGGCTTTGGGATGAGAGAGGTAGCGCCTGTGTTGCTTCAAGAAGGCTGCCAGCACTTCTTTGTGGCCCATCTTGAAGAGGGCCTGGCCTTAAGGAGCTGCCTTAAGGATGCCTCTATTTACGTGTTGTCCGGCCTTCTTCCTGGAACAGAGGGTCTGGTTGTGGACAAGGCCTTGATCCCTGTTCTGAATGATTTTGGAATGGTTGAGAGGTGGGCGCTTGAGGCCTACACGCAAGGGCGCAAGCTTCCCTGTGTTCTTCACATCGACACGGGCATGCGGCGCAATGGATTTGATCGAGAAGATGTAAGAAAACTCTTTGATTCTCTTGATATCTTGGATTCCCTTGAGGTGACGTGTGTGATGAGCCACCTTGTGTCCTCTCACACCCCTGAGGATCCCCTGAATGGGCAGCAGAGAGCGCTCTTTGAGAGCTTTCGACGTCATTTTCCAAACACAAAAGCAAGCCTTGCTGACACCGGGGGGATTTATCTAGACCCCGCCTTTCATTATGATCTGGCGCGCGCTGGCAAAGGGCTTTTTGGTCTGTACACACCGCCCGCCCATACGCCGCCTCTTTTGCCCTGTTTAAAGATGTTAGCCCGCATTCTTCAAGTGCGCACGGCTCAGAAGGGGGAAAGTGTGGGCTATGGAGCCACCCATGTGTTAGGGCGAGACAGCAAGTTGGCGACGCTTGGCGTTGGCTTTGCCGATGGTTATGACCGCCGCTTAAGTAATAATACGCATGTTGACATCCAAGGCTTTCAAGCCCCTGTTGTCGGGCGCATTTCCATGGATTACACGGTTGTTGATGTGACGGACATTTCGGACTCTGCGTGTTTTGAAGGAGGGTGGGCAGAGCTAGTCAATGACACCCTCACCCTTGATGCCTTGGCACAAGTATGTGATACCATTTCTCGTGAGCTTTCCACAAGATTGGGGTCAAGGCTACATCGGTTGTATCGTTAAAGAAACAAAAATTGCTCTTGCAAAAAAAATAGTTATTGCTATATAAGAGATACGTTAATTTCTTGGAGTAATGGTAATGTTAAATAATAGAATTGTGCTGTCTACCTTAAGTGCCCTTTTTTTGTCCAGTTCCTGTCTTTTTGGGATGGACCTTCCTAAGGGTGAGCCTGCTGGCCCCTATATTACACGTGGCCCCTCTGTTAAACAAAGTGCTGTTGTTTGTGAGGGAGTTCCCTTGGACCCAACGGCTGTCGCTGTTCCTGTTGTTCTAGACTTAGAAGACCGTCATCCAGAGGTCCAGGAGAAGGTGGATGAAGTATTTGACTCTCTTTCTACTTCTTGGAAACCGGAGGGAGACTGGCACTATAACGGAAATGATTTGTATGCTATTTGCGGCATCGATGACGATAAGTTTGTGCTTCATCTATGTCGGAGAGGTCAAAAAATAATCCGTATTATGGATATTGGAGGAGGACACGCGCACAAATGGATGTACACGATGATGCGTCTCATTAATGATCAACCAGATCTGCCTGCTGATCTCAAGGTTCATCTCTATAGTCTGAGAGGAGAAGGGGGACCTGAACAGTGGGGAGTAGAAAATGGGCGATGCATTCTCCATGAATACAACCGATGTAAGATTGAAAACTTATCCCAGGCCCTTGCAGAGCGCGGCATTCATGAGCCTTTTGACCTCGTTGTGTCCAAATGGACTTTGCGGCATTTGGTAGAGCCCCTCAGGACGTTCAAGAGAGTTGTTGATGAGTGGTTGAAGCTTGGTGGTTTCTTCGCAAGCGATAGTTTTTTTGTAAAAGTTAACAAAGACCGCGGGATCGATAATATATGCCTTCATTCTATGGTACAGCAGGTCGGTTTTTTACAAGACACGAAGTCTGCTTTTCTCGTGAATCCTTGTTATGTAAGCCGTGGCACAGATCATTTTATTTTGCAAAAGACTCAAGAAGGACCTTGTCAGCTCCCCTTCCGTTATGATGGTATGGAGGATCTAAAGGGTGACGTGTATAGTAAGTGCGTGACCTGCTACACGGGTCCTCATAGGGAACTGTCAGAGGAGGATGTTCGTAAGATGTATAAAGCAAGAGGACTGACTGGATCACAAAGGTTATTCGACTTTTTTCAGGAAGGTAAGTTTTTTTACAGAAATGAAGGGTGGCCCATGACTTATATGGGTGACTTTCCCAATCAAGCGGCGGAAGCTGCGCCTAAGGAATAAAAGACCTTTTCTGTCCTGCCCCGCCTCTTCTCGAGGACTGGGGCAGGTAAGCAGCACTATTTCTCGTGAGCTTTCCACAAGATTGGGATCAAGGCTGCATCGGTTGTATCGTTAAAGAAACAAAACTTGCTCTTGTAAAAAAACAGTTATTGTTATATAAGAGATACATTAATTTCTTGGAGTAATGATAATGTTAAATAATAAAATTGTGCTGTCTACCTTAAGTGCCCTTTTCTTATCCAGTTCCTGTCTTTTTGGGATGGACCCCTCTCACCCCTCTAAGGAGGATGCACCTGCTGCTCCCCCTGTTAGACCAAGTGCTGTCGGTTGTGAGGGAGTTCCCCTGAACCTGGACCCAACGGCTGTCGCTGTTCCTGTTGTTCCAGACTTAGACGACCGCCCTGCAGAGGTGAAGGCTGCGGAGAATAAAGCATTTATGAATCTTTTTAAGAAAACAGGCTCCCTCTGGAGACATGGCGGAAGGGATTCGTCTTATGACATGTGCGGCCTTGATGATTATAAGTTTATTCTTTACCTTGTACGCAGCCGTGGAGATCAAAAAATAATCCGTATTGGAGATATTGGAGGAGGCGAGCATGGATGGGCACGCGGGATGCTTCATGTTATTAATGCTCAACCAGGTTTGCCCGCTGATCACAAAGTTCATCTTTATAGTTTCACAGGAGAGTCTAGACCATGCTATGAATCCGTCGTCTTGGAGGAAACAAAAGAAGAAGGGCGGTGTACTCTCCATGAACATTACCAGTTTGAGATTGAAAATTTGGACCAGGCCCTTGAAGAGCGTGGTATTCATGCGCCTTTTGATCTTTTTGTGTCCAGCTGGACTTTACGGCACTTGGTAAATCCTCGCAGGGTGCTTGAGCTTGCTTACCGTCGGTTGAACCCTAATGGTTTCATGATAAGCGATGGTTTTTTTGTAAAAGTTAACAGAGGCCGTGACATCCCTGACGAAGCAAAGCACTCTAAGGTAGAGCTGGTCTTTTTGCTGCAGGACATGGAACCTGAGTTTCTCATACGCCCTACTGACGGGCTTCCCTTAAATGAATTTATTGTTCACAAGACCCAAAAAAAACCTTATCAACGATCACTCCGTTGTGATGGTGTGGAGGATTTTTCGCAGGCGAGCAATGTGTTTAGTGGGTATGTGACCTGCTACACGGGTCCTCATAGGGAACTATCAGAGGAGGATATTAGGAAGCTCCATCCCAATTATAAGAGTGGTGACAAAACAGTGACTGGATCAGAAAGGTTGTATAACCTCCTGTTGGGAGAAAAGCTTTTTTACTCAAATGCACTTAGTGATCCCATAGTTTACTTAGGTGACTTTTCCAATCAAGTGGCGGAAGCTGGGCCGGCAGAAGCTGCGCCTAAGGAATAAAAGACCTGTTTTATCCTGCCCCACCTCTCTCCGAGGACTGGGGCAGGATTAATCCCTGTTGCATCACTCCAGCAGGGCGTTTATAGTCAGGCCATGTCGGAGCGTAGCGCAGTCTGGTAGCGCACCACGCTGGGGGTGTGGGGGTCGTGGGTTCAAATCCCGCCGCTCCGACCATTTTTAGGAATTTTCCATGCCGTCTCACCTGTCCCTTCTCTACACCACTTTCCCTCATGAAGAAGACGCTCTTAAGGTCACTCGCGTGCTTTTGGATAGACGCCTGATTGCGTGCGCTAATATTTTAGGGCCCCTCAAATCTGTCTATTCTTGGCAAGGAAAAACAGAAGAAAGCCAGGAAGTGGCCGTCCTGCTGAAAACAACACCTGAAAAAGTCCAGGAATTGATGACAAGCCTGCAGGATCTGCACCCCTATGAAATCCCTGCGATCCTGGAAATCCCCGTGGAAAAGAGTTCTTCCGCCTTTTGCGAATGGGTCCATCAAGAAGTCCGGTAAAATGATACCTCTCTCTTTTTGTGAGAAAACCCTTGACAGGGGAAGGGGTGACGTTTAATAACTCCCTATGATTTGTCTTTAAATATGGAAAATGAGACCATGAAAACCTATTCGATGAAAGCCAGTGAGATCGATAAAAAGTGGCATGTGATTGATGCGACAGACCTCGTGTTAGGGCGATTGTCTTCCATTGTCGCCAACTATCTGCGCGGTAAGCACAAACCAACGTTTACGCCCCATATGGATTGCGGTGATTACATTGTTGTGGTGAATGCTGAAAAAGTACGCCTGACAGGAAATAAGCTCAAAGACCGGAAGTTTTACTGGCACACGGGCCATCCTGGCGGGATCAAGGAACGCACCATGAACCAGCTTTTGTCAGGGAAATACCCGGAAAGGGTTCTCTTTAAAGCTGTTGAGCGTATGATTACGCGTGGCCCCTTGGGACGCCAGCAAATGAGCGGCTTAAAAATTTATGCGGGCCCTAACCATCCCCATGAAGCGCAAAATCCACACCCTTTAGATGTGGCCTCGATGAACCCTAAAAACAAAAGGAGCGACTGATCATGGCGACCGTCAGTCTTGAGACATTAAAGTCCGCAGTTTCTGAACAACCCGTTGGATTAGTGACAGAAAAGCCTCTTCCTGAGCCCAAAATTGATGCTCAGGGGCGGGCGTATGCCACAGGCAAACGAAAGAATGCCATTGCCCGTGTGTGGATTAAGCCAGGAACTGGTAAAACTACGGTTAACGGTCACGAAATTAAGGTTTATTTTGCCCGTCCTGTTTTGCGCATGCTTTTGAACCAACCTTTTGAGGTTGTCAATCGCCAAGACCAATATGACGTGGTGTGCACGGTGACAGGCGGCGGCCTTTCGGGCCAAGCCGGCGCTGTGCGTCATGGAATTAGCAAGGCGTTGACCTATTATGAGCCGGCCTTGCGTCCTCTTTTGAAAAAAGAAGGATTCATGACTCGTGACGCTCGTATCGTTGAAAGAAAGAAGTACGGCCATAAAAAAGCCCGCAGAAGCTTCCAATTCTCTAAACGTTAAGGGGTTTCTTGTTCACTGTGGGCCTTGTTTTCGGTTGTCATCACTTAGTGCGTGACAGCTTCCT
>CAZSAH010000033.1:0-18437 GCA_964605015.1 uncultured Alphaproteobacteria bacterium
GTTCTTCCTGAGAGACAATGGTAATGTCTTGGATGCGCTGCTTATTTTTTAATCTCAAAACGGCATTTAAAAAATCCTTGAGCCGATCCTGGTTGTTAAAGATTTTCTTGAAGGCAACATCATTGGTTGGGTCGAGATACCGGTCTTCTGTTTTTGTTTCAATATTGAGTGCATTTTTTGTCATACTTTACCTATAGCCTACTTTGGGGGGTGTGGAGAAGTTTTTTTTAAGTTCATAATATTGAAAAACATCTCATTTCATCGCACTCCGAAAAGCCGTGTTGGGGGGAGACGCCAACCACTCCGGCAGGATGGTTTTGAGGCGTTCTGGGCGAACATCAATTTCGCTAAGAGATCCCAACGGAACCCAAAAAAGGGCAATATTTTCCTCACACTGAGGAATGGGTGTTGACACATCTAACCCCTTGGATTCCAGCTCAAAAATAAGATTATACTCATGATTATGGCAAATACTGCTATGGTCGGGTTCAAAGGAATATTCGAGGCATCCAAGGAAACGTTTGATGGTGCAGTGAAGCCCTCCCTCTTCGTGTACCTCTCGTAACACGGTTGCCTCTGCGCTTTCTCCAGCTTCCACATGGCCTCCGGGAAGGAAGAAGAAGTTGACGGAAAGATTCAAGGTTTTGCATAGCAAAACATGCCCTGCCTCCACAATAACGCCGCGACTAAGAACATGAATGTGATGTTTAAGGGACATCTTCAACGCCTCCATACATCGCCTGCTTGTGACCTGTTTGATGGGCCCAGTAGCGATCCCCATAAGACCAATGCCAATACTCTGTGGGATAATTGATAAGGCCTACTGCGGATAATGCTTTGCTCATGATGTCTCTGTTTCGCTGAGCTTCATCTGATAGGTGTTGAGAATCGGTTTGCGAGAGAAGACCACCCTTATCTTCCATCCAATCTTTAACCAAAAGGCCCATATCTAGGGGCTCTCCCTTCTCATCAATCAGGTAAACATCAACGGCAGCGCCCGTAGAATGGGGGGGAACATTTTGGGATCCATCCTTATTCGTTAAGGGAGAAACAAGTTTTATCGCCTCATCAAAGACTTGATCGTCCGACCAATCAGGATGGAATGCACGAATTTGGGCAACGTTACTCTCAAACAAGGTGCGTTGTAGGGCAAGGCTTCTATACCCCTCACACACACATAGCTTTATTCCCTTTGGAAGCAAGGCCTGCGCTTGAATAAGTTTTTCATACACAGTTTTGCGCAGTTTTGTATAATTGGTATTGTTGGGAACTTCGGGTGAGCGACCATAGGCAATGATTATTTGATTTTTGAGATCAACGAAAGGTTCATGATTCTCAACAATCGGGATGGCTATGACCTTTGGATCCGCAATAAGTGTAATTTCTTTTTGAGCGCAACCTTGTAGCATGAGTCCTCCTATTATTATTTGACACGTTGTTTCATACCCCGATGGGCTTTCGCATTAAGCCGTCTTTTTCTCTCACCATCCACATAATACTCCCGTTTTCAACCATTTTAATCTTTTTGAACCCCGCTTTTTCATAAGCCCGAATCGCTCTTATATTGGCCGTATCTGGATCAACAAAACAAGCGTTATAATGAGGATCCACATAGTCGGCCAAGAATTGCTTCATAATACGAGAGGCCAGCCCTTTTCCAAGAAACACTTCTTCGCCTATAAAAATATCCAGGGCCGCTAATGAGTTGGGAAGCTCGGCAAGAGACGCATTATCCTCGCGAGGAAAATCATGAGCATTATAGACCTGAACATAGCCTATGGGGTCGTTCTCCCCATAAATGATGTAAGCCTGTATGGGTTTTTTGAGGCCTTGGTCAACCTTATACCCTTGCACATAGCTTCCATATTTTTCTTTGATAAGCTCAAGCGTCCATTGAGCGTCAGGGTCCCACCAGGCCTTCACATGAGGGGTTTCTAGCCATTTGAGAAGCAGAGGAAAATGGCCTTTCCGAAGCGGCTCAAATGTGATCTTCATTGTTTGAACCTGCTTCATAATTATTCTATTTTATATTTATAGTTTACTCCACGAATTGAAAAAAATCAAACTTTTTGTGGTGAGGATTGGCCATTTGCGTTAAAGAATCATTGATGAAATTGAAAGTCCGATTTTTTATGGTGTAATCTCCTCAGCAGGAGAGGGTCTCCCTCCTCTCTCAGTTTTCAGTTTTGCAAGCGTTGGAAGAGTTCGAAAAAAACTTGTGTTGCGTGAGTTCAGATAGAAGAAAGCCCAGCTCCACCGCAAAGAAGAGCTGGGTTTCTTTTACGAATTTGGGGAAAGGTTTTTCGTCAAAATAGCTTTTTCCCATTCTCAACCAATGGATCAAGAGTCGCCAGGCAAACCGCTCCTTGGGGGTCCTCGCACCCAACAAGGAGAAATTGGGATTCAAAACCCGCAATGTTTTTTGAGCCTAAGTTCGTAACCCCCAAAACTTGACGGCCAACCAATGTGTCAGGCGTATAGTGAACGGTTACTTGAGCGGAGGTTTGTAAAACCCCAACTTCTGGGCCAAAATCAGCCCAAACTTTGTAAGCCGGTTTACGCGCTCTGTCGAAAACTTCAGCCTTTACAATTGTTCCCGAGAGAATATTAATTTTTGCAAAATCATCATAAGATAGTGTCATTGTACAAGTTCCTTATTTCATAAATTCCCTATGGAATTTAAAATTTAAACGCAATAATTTGGAAAGGGCCGCTTGAGAGCAAGAGGCTTAAGAGCGATGAGGTCGCTTGTACAAGAATGCACTACGTGTGAATTTACTAAAGGTCATAAATTTTATGTAAGACATCTATAGATGAAAATCAAGAGCAAACTCAAAATCTGCTTATCTAAAAACATATATGCAACGATTAGAAGCTACAGTGTACTCATTTTTCTGAATTGGGTGATGACAGCGGAAAAAGCTAAAAAACCCCCTAAGACAATGGGAATAACAATGTCACCGCCGGCCAAAAAGCTTTTCCATATCCGCACGTTTGAGCTCAACGTAGGTGGGGCGCCCGTGATTACACTGACCTGAATGAGCCGTTTCTTCCATTTGGCGCAGAAGCGCATTCATTTCCTCCACCGAGAGTTTCCGCCCCGCGCGAACGCTGTGGTGACAGGCAAAGGTAGACAGAATCTCTGCCAGGCGTTCCTTTAAGCTTAGGGGGCTTCCCATGTCTTTGACCTCATCCGCCAAGTCTTTCATAAGGCCTTGAAGGTCCACATCCCCTAAAAGGGCCGGGATTTCCCTCACCAACAGCGCTTTTTCTCCGAAAGGCTCTACCACAAGGCCAAAGGCTAAGAGGTCGTCCAGTGCCTCTTGAAGAGAGTGCAGATCGCCTTCCTCAAGCTCGACAACTTCAGGGATAAGAAGGGGCTGGCGCTTCACATGCCCTCTGTCTGCTTTTAAGCGTTCATAGACAAGACGTTCATGGGCGGCATGCTGATCCACAATCACAAGACCTTCCTCCGTTTGCGCAACGATATAGGTCTCATGAAGCTGCGCTTTCGCAAACCCAAGGGGCGGCGTTTGAAAGGGAGCAGGAGCCAGAAGCGGCGCTGACTCTTCCCGCAAATCCTGCATATTTACAGGCACTCTCTGGCTCTCAACAGGGCGAGGAAAAGGCGCTGCAGGCCTATATTCCCCTAAAGACGGCTGTCTCATGGGGTCTGAGCGAAAAGCCCGCATGGCTTGAAAATTAACAGTTGTTGAGGCGCGATGGCTGGCCCCTGCAAGGGTTTGCTTTAACGCACTCACCAGGGTTCCTCGGATTAGGCCACTGTCCCGAAACCGAACTTCTGTTTTTGCGGGGTGGACGTTCACATCCACGTCTTCCCGCGGAATCTCTAAAAAGACCGCTAAAAGAGGGTACCGATCAGAAGCCAGGAAATCTTGGTAAGCCGCACGCACTGCCCCCTGAAGGACCTTATCCTTCACAGGCCGCCCATTCACAAAAAGATATTGATGAGACGCATTGGCGCGATTCAAGGTGGGCAAAGAGATAAACCCAGTCAGCATGATCTCTCCACGCGTCATCTCAAGAGGCAACGCATTGTCAGAAAAAGCTGTTCCCATGACTTGAGAGAGGCGCATTTGAAGAGAGTCACAGGGCTTATAGTCAAAGACCACCCGTTGATCCGCCAACAGCTTAAACGCCACCTGAGGATGGCTCATGGCAAGGCGGTTCAACAGCTCCACCGCATGCGTCAGCTCGGTGGGGGCGCTCTTTAAAAATTTAAGGCGAGCCGGGGTGGCATAAAACAAGTCTTTCACTTCAATGTGGGTCCCTTGAGGATGGGAAGCCGGGACGGGTGGTTTTTTGTCGCCCCCCTCCACCTTCAAAAGCCACGCGTCTTCCGCCCCCTGGGCTCGACTGGTCAGATGCAGGCGACTCACTGATCCAATGGAGGGAAGGGCTTCCCCGCGAAATCCAAGGGTTTGAATGTTAAAAAGGTCATTTTCGGGGAGCTTAGAGGTCGCATGGCGTTCAACGGCCAGCTCAAGATCTTCCCGGCTCATCCCCCGCCCATTATCTGTTACCGCGATCAGACTGCGTCCCCCATCCCTGAGCTGCACTGTGATCATGGATGATCCCGCATCAAGGGCGTTTTCCACAAGCTCTTTGAGTGCTGACGCCGGGCGCTCGATCACCTCACCTGCTGCGATTTGATTGACAAGATGGGGCTCTAACCTGCGGATTTTCATAAAGTTAAGTACCCTCTTGCAAGGAGCTTGCCTTCCTCAACGGCGGGTTGGTTAAAGGCATCCACCCCGATGAGGTAAGAGGTCAAGATGGTTTCAATCATAAAATGCATCATCAAGGCCCCCAAATGATATTCATCAAGACACTCAAGGGTGATCAGACGCGTGGGGCAATCGTTATTGATGAGCGTTTGATACGTTGCTTTTTGTTCAGCGACAAAAAGATCCCCCATGGTTTTTTCAGTAAACTCTGGCACGAGGCTTGTCTTCAGACGTCCCCCCTGTCCGTCCCATTTGAGGGTGAGGAGAGTGAAAAATTTATCTTTTGGCCCATCAAGATAAAGCTGCAGTTGGCTATGTTGATCAACCGTCCCCAGGGCGCTGATCGGCGTTGTTCCTTTCCCCTCTTTCCCTAGACTTTCTGCCCAAAGTTGGACGTACCACGCCGAAAACGGCTTTAACGCGTCACTATAGGGCATCATGACAGAAAGAGGTTTTGCCAAATGAACACCTAACGCCGCGCCTTCAAGAGCAGGCGGGGCATCAGTGGTAAGATGTTGGTGCAAAACGTCGCGGGCTCCTTGGCGAAAGGCCTGCGGATCAAGGCCCGCCAAAATGGCAGGAAGAAGACCGACCACAGAAAAGCAAGAATACCGGCCCCCCACATTCGTGGGATGATCCAGGCAATACCAATTGTGCGCTTCTGCGATTTTTCGCAAGGTGTTCGGCTTTGGCTCTGTGATGATGATAAAATGAGCCGGATCAATGTCGCCCCCATGGTGACAACAGGTGAGCAGCTGCATTAAGGTTTCGACTGTTTCCCCTGACTTAGAGATCGCCACGATTCCGACCTTTGTAATGTCTATCTTCCGAAAAAGGGCCGCAAAGGTAGAAGGGTCAATATTATCAAGAAAATGCAACCGTGGCGTGTCTTGGGTTGCAAGGGCATAAAGGGTTTTCCCACCTAGGCTCGACCCCCCTGTTCCTAAGATGAGGATGTCCTCAAATCCCGCCAATCGAGCCGCCGCTTGCTCATAAAGAGCGATATCATCTATTTGCTCCACAAGAGACAGGGGCGCTAAAAGTCCTTGCTTAAAAGAAGACCGAAACGCCTCGAGTGCTTTTGAGGCTAAAGTGCTGGGAAGGACAAAGGAATCACTAGTGTTCAGATAGCATCCTTCAAAATTATGAGAGAACGTCATTGTTTTCCTTTTGAATTAGAGAGGGAGGATTTTTCCTCAATCGTGCTTGTTCCTTTCGTTTGCGTAAATTTTCTCGCAAAGCGTGGGCAAGCCGTTGGGTCTTCTTCTCCTTTTTTTCCTGAGAGCACGACTTCAGAGGCGAAGGCGCTGGGGGTGTCTTTGGTGTCATCAATAGGATCCATATCTTTGTTGGCCTAAAGTTAACCTCTTTTACGCCACCTTGTCATGTAATTTTTTTAAAAATAGAGGCTCCCCTCTCTTGATTGCTGACGCTCTCTGTGGCATCTTGCGCCATCGCCGTCGTAGCTCAGTGGTAGAGCACACCCTTGGTAAGGGTGAGGTCGAGAGTCCGATTCTCTCTGACGGCACCATCCCCCTTACGTTAAAATCAAAAAAACCACCATCCACACAAGGCCCGCCAGCAACGACGTCACAAGAAGCTTCACCCCCACATGCGAAGCATCCGGCGCACTTGTGGCATGTCCGGACTCAATTTTTTCAGGAAGACGCACCCCCCAGGGGAGAACCAAAAAAAGGACAACCACCCACACCATCACATACACAAGGATACCGCTGGAAAGGGTCATTCTCTCTCCTGATTATCTTGAGGAGTGGGGCTCTTGAAATCCACCTGAACAACCAGGTCAACTCCCCCCACCCCCTGCAAGGAATCGGAAGCCTTTCGTTGGGGCGTATGAACAGGCCCAATGCGGTCAATCTCAACACGTCCCGCTTGAGGAGCAACCCCTTGCACAAGCTCAATCCCCACGCCAAAACAATCCGCAGCGTCTAATAAGAGCGTTAAAGGCCCCTCCCCTTCCTTGAGAGGAAGCCCTAAAGAAGCAAGCTGATTCTTCGCTTTTTCTATATCCAAAACCTCATAGGACAGGTGATGAACGCCCCCTTTTGGATGTTCTTTAAGAAAGCTGGCAAGCGGAGAGGTCTCGCTTAAAGGAGCCACAAGCTCAATCAAGGTATTGGGAAGCTTCACCATCGCACGCTGAATCCCTTGGTCCGGAAAGTCTTGAGGAGACGTCACAACAGCTCCAAAAACATCTTGGTAGACTTGAATGGCCCCCTTTAAGTCAGGAACAGCAAGAGTGATGTGTTTTAAGGTTCCGAGCATGTGTGGCCTTTTCAATTTTTTCTCTATAAGACCATTAACGAACAGGCCACGCAAGAGGGAATGATGGCCTCATTGGATCTCCCGGGGTTCCTCGTTCAGGATAGCCGGCTCAGTGCCTCGTAAGGGTGGACAGCTCTCTCGACAAGTAAAATATTGGGCCTCGCACAAATGATCCCCGTTGCACGCTTTGAACTTCTCATTACATTCTTGGCAGGTCATAGCGACAGCAGAAGACCCCGCACCACACCCCAGTGTGAAAATGACAGCTATAAGGGAGAGAAACTTTTTACTATCCATAATGAGGTTCCTTTATGTTTTGTATTAAGACAACAGGGCGAAGGTGGGATCCTCTCGCCTATTGTTTATAGGATACATTATTTTCCTTAAAATTTCCTTAAGGAGAGGCTTCTGCAGTCTTTTGCCATTTTATATTTATAGTGTATAATAGATTTTCTGCGGGATCAACCTTTTTGATTGGCCATTTGATGATATTTTAAATAATAATTGTCATCCCCGCGAAGGCGGGGATCCAGACAGTGCTTTTAAAAAAGTCTTAAGTATTTTTTTGAGAACACTGTTTTTAAAAGGTTTTTCCTGGATCCCCGCCTTCGCGGGGATGACAAGTGAGAGAGGGGATGACAAGTGAGAGAGGGGATGACAAAAGTGAGAAGCTAGCAACCTTGACAACAAATTATGCATTCCACTCCCCCTTAACCTTTTTTAAAGAGGATTGGCGCTAGACTAAAGAACATACAAAAACAAATCAAATGGATCAAACAGTGTCTAAGAGTCAAAATCTAGAAACGCCTCTTATTTCTCTCTCTGCTCTGACCTTTAAAGCCCGAGAATTGCCCATAGACACGCAAAAACATATGGTTGCTTTTACGCGGTCAGACTGCTCCTTGTGTAAGTCGGCGGGACTCAGATCTGAATCCCGGCTTAAGATTACAAGTAAAACTCAATCCATCATTGCCACCCTGACAGTGATGGAGTCTCCCCTCCTCAAGCTGGGAGAAATTGGCTTGTCCCCAAGTACATGGAAAAAACTAGCTCTCCAGCCCGGAGACGATGTTGTGATCACCCTTGCTGAACCCTTAGATTCCTTTGGGTATGTCCGCGGAAAACTCCACGGAAACCCTTTCACAGACGCCAGCCTTAAAATCATTATGACAGATATTGTGGAAGGACGTTATTCTGACATCCAGCTCGCTTCCTTTATTACCTCTTGTATCAATTGTACCTTGGAAGAAAGCATTGCCTTAACCAAAACAATGAGCGAAACAGGGCAACAATTGAAATGGCTTCAACATCCCATTGTTGATAAACACTGTGTGGGGGGATTGCCCGGCAATCGCACAACCATGATTGTGGTCCCTATCCTTGCGGCTTTTGGTCTTACCATTCCAAAAGTGTCCTCACGGGCCATCACGTCCCCCTCAGGAACGGCAGACACCATGGAGGTCTTAGCGCCTGTTGAGTTGAGCATTGCTGCCATGAAGCGAGTTGTTGACAAAGAAGGCGGTTGCATCATTTGGGGTGGATCCGTTGATTTAAGCCCCGTTGATGATGTGCTGGTTCAAATCGAGCGCGCCCTTGACCTTGATAGCATCAATCAACTGGTGGCCTCTGTTTTATCCAAAAAGATAGCCTCAGGGTCTACCCATGTGTTGATCGATATCCCCATTGGCCCCACAGCTAAAGTTCGCTTTCGAAACGAGGCGGATATCTTAAAAGATCTTTTCCTGAAAGTGGGGGAAGCCGTTGGTCTTCAACTCCACGTTGTTGAAACCGATGGGACTCAACCTGTGGGCAGAGGAATTGGCCCCGTCCTTGAAGCCAGAGACGTTCTCTCCGTCCTTCGGGGAGAAAAAGACGCGTCCCAAAATTTGAAAGAAAGATCCCTTTTTCTTGCCGGACAGATTCTCGAATCATGGGGCGGGATCCCCCTGGGAAAAGGCGTCCAAGAGGCACAAAAAATCCTAGAAGAGGGGCGGGCTCTCAAGAAGTTTGAGGCTATTTGCAAAGCCCAAGGAGGGCTACGAGAGCCTAAATTATCCCCTATTAACCATGTCATCACCACAAACGAAAAAGGGATCGTCTTAAATATGGACAATCGCCTTATGGCGCGCATTGCAAAGCTTGCGGGCGCTCCTGACTCTCCCGCTGCAGGCGTTGATCTGCATGTCTCTTTAGGAACAGCCGTTGAGAAAGGCCAACCCCTTTTCACCATTTATGCCGAATCCCCTGGCGAGCTGACTTATGCCCTTCATTATTTTTATCGGCATCAAGAGGTTATTTTGATTGGAGAACAGCCATGAGCCCACAAGAAAAAAGTGCCCCTTTTGAGATTGGAGGAACACTCATTCCTCCTGGCATCGCCAAAACTATTTTCCTTCCTCTCTCCATGATCCCCAACCATTCTTCCTTTGATTTAACACTCAGGGTCATTCATGGGCGTCGGCCTGGAAAATGCCTTTTTATCAGCTCAGGGATCCATGGAGATGAAATTAATGGGATTGAGATCATCCGCCGCGTTTTGAAGTCTCCCCTTGTAAGGCACATTAGGGGCACCCTTATTGTGGCTCCCATTGTGAATGTTTTTGGAACAATCACCCAGAGCCGCTATCTTCCAGACAGACGCGATCTGAACCGCAGTTTTCCTGGCTCTGAAAAAGGATCAGCCGCCGCTCAATTAGCACATCTCTTCTTAACAGAGGTTGTTGAACGGTGTACCCATGGGATTGACTTACACACAGGGTCTAACAACCGCATAAATTTACCTCAAGTGCGATGCCATTTTAAAAACCCAGAGGCCTTAGCTCTTGCTTTAGCCTTTGGGGCTCCCGTTGTTTTGAACTCGGATCTTCGCCCCGGATCTCTGCGAGAAATCTCAGAATCCCTTAAAATTCCCATTCTCACCTTTGAAGGAGGAGAAGCCCTCCGCTTTGATGAGCTTTCCATCCGAGCAGGCGTTCAAGGCATTTTTCGTATTATGGGAAAGCTTGGAATGATCCCTCCAGAAAAATGCGTGTCCATTAGAAAAAATCCCGTTATCTCCCGAAGCAGTCAATGGTTGCGGTCGCCCAGCACGGGCATTTTTCATAGCGCTCCCCTTTTGGGAAAAAAGGTCCTGAAAGGAGAGGTCGTTGGAACAATTACGGATCCTTTAGGACTCATGTCCACTGATGTTGTGGCCCATCTTGATGGAATTATTGTAGGAGTGAGTCAAATCCCTCTTGTTTATCAAGGAGACGCCCTCTGTAATATTGCGTGGGTTCCTGACCCCACAAAAGCTGAGGAAACCATCGAAGAGCTGGAAGAAGAAGTTGAATTCAACCCTATACTGGATGATCCCACAGAGTATTGAAGTGCGCAAATCCCCCGATTGGCCATTTCAATAAAATTCTTCTATTTTTTTATTTTTTATTATAAAATGATAGAATAAAAAAGAGGAATATATGAAAAAACTATCACTACTAAAAAAATTATTAACTCTCCTTCAAGCAGAAAAAAGACGTCGCATCCAAGAGGCCTCTCGCTATGAGTGGCTGAAATGGGCGCGCAAGACTCAGCTTCCCCCGCCCGGAAAGTGGCGCATATGGCTTATTCTCGCGGGGCGAGGATTTGGAAAAACACGCACAGGAGCGGAAACTATACGCCACTGGATTCGCACAGGGGTCTGTCGACGCATCGCCCTTATTGGAGAAACAGAAGCCGAAACCCGGCGCGTTATGGTTGAGGGGTCCTCAGGGCTCTTGGCTGTTCATCCCCCCTCAGAGCGCCCTGTGTACACAGCCTCAAAAGGCGAGATTTCCTGGCCCAACGGGGCGATAGCCACTTGCTTTAGCGCAGAAGCCTATGAACACTTGCGGGGCCCTCAGTTTGATGGCGCTTGGGTGGATGAGCTCGCGAAGTTTCGCGAAGGCCAACACGTCTGGGATCAATTGATGTTTGCCCTTAGGCTCGGATCCTCTCCGCGCGCTATTGTGACAACCACTCCCCGCCCTGGGGGAGTATTGAAAACCCTTCTAAAAAATGGAGACGTGGCCATCACCCGAGGGTCAACCTTTGAGAACGCTAAAAATCTGGCCAAGCCGTTTCTCGATTACGTCCGCCTTCATTATGGAAAGAGCTGGCTGGGTCGCCAAGAACTTTATGGCGATCTTATTGAGGCCCAAGAAGAAAGCCTGTGGACTCCTCCTCTTTTAGAGCGCGCCAGAGCAGCCTATCGAAAAGACACCCCTCTTCATCGTCTGATCATTGCCGTTGATCCTGCCGTGACCCATGGAAAGAAAAGCGATGAAACGGGCATTATTGCGGCGGGCCTTACCCATGAGGGAATCGGGGTTATCTTGGAAGACCTTTCCCTCAAAGGTCCCCCCAGTTTGTGGATTAAGACCGCCATTAACGCCTATCACCGCCTCAAGGCTGACCGCATTGTGGCAGAAGTGAACATGGGCGGCGATCTTGTGGAAGGACTTTTGCGAACCCATGACCCCTCTGTCAGCTATAAAGCTGTCAGGGCCTCGCGTGGCAAGGCCCTGCGCGCGGAACCCGTCGTGTCTCTCTATGAGCAAGGAAAAGTCTGGCACGCCGACCATTTCGCCTTGCTTGAGGAACAGCTGTGCTCTTATGTGCCTGGGAAAAGCACCAAATCCCCCGATAGGCTCGATGCCCTTGTGTGGGCTCTTTCGGAGCTGATGCTCACCCGCTCTTTGATCAGAAAAATTTGGGAGGGCTGAGAAGAAAGATTGATATTTTAAGGATGCCTCCCTTTCATCCCCGCCCCCACTTGTCATCTTCGCCCCCACTTGTCATCTTCGCCCCCACTTGTCATCCCCGCGAAGGCGGGGATCCATATAGCGCTTTGATTTTTCAATAAAAAAACTTGTTTTCATTAAATTAAAAAAGGTTGCATTCCTACGGAATGCGTTGTTTTTACTGGATCCCCGCATTCGCGGGGATGACAATGATTATTTAAAACATTGCCAAATGGCCAATCAGAAATCTTGATTATACAGAAAACCTATTATACACTATAAATATAAAATGACAAAATACTGCAAAGAGAAAATGCATGAGGAAAATGAGGGCCCCCGAAGAGATGGGAACCCTCACAGGCACCACAACTCCCAAGGCTTAGTCTGTCACCACAAGCGTTTCCAAAAGCCCTTCAAGACTGCCATACAGGTGTTTGGCCTTTAAAATAAAGACCTCCATCTGTTCCAAGATCAACTGCAGTCTTCTATCACCCAAAACCTCCCCGCGTGCTAAAGCTCTGCACACAAAGGTATCTAAGGTTTGAAGGGTGATGTTTAACTGTTGGAGATCAAGGGATAACTGCTTGAAAAACTCTGGTGACGCGTGTAACTTGGACGTAGCCATGGTATGCTCCTTCTTGTTCAAGGCGTTGCTGTGGTTAGTCGCATGTGGGTGTTGGTATCACCCATGTGCGGCGTTTGGGAAGTGTAGCACGTCAAATTTTAGATGCAACACTTTTTTTAATTGCGTGATCAAAAAAGTTCTTAAAGAGGGAATAATGGACCTTACCGAGAAAAACCACGAAACAATAATCATCACAAAGCGAGGCGCCCCCACTGCAAAACTTGTTCCTTATGAGGAATCTCCTCCTCATCTTTTTGGATTTCTCAAAGGATCTGTCGTTGTAAAAGGAAATTTATTAGACCCCTTGGAGGAAAAATGGGATGCTGAAACGGCCTAATATTCAGCCCCCCTCACCCCTTCAACGTACGCACCATGTCTTTTAATTCTTGAATTTCCACTCGCAGGGCTTCAATTGTTTTTTCGTCAATGCTCAACATTTTCATCTCTTGCGTTAGCTTGGTCTCAACGGGGTCTTTTTCTGCGGCAATCGCGCGCTGAAGAGCCGTCACAACAACAGCAATAAAAAGGTTGATCAACACAAAAGCCAGGATAAAGGTAATGGCAACAAAGTAAATCCAGGCAAAGGGATAGAGTTCCAAAATAGGGCGTGTGATAATACCATAATCATCATAAACCATTAAGCGAAAGAGCGTAAAAAAAGACCACGGCAAGCTTCCAAACTGTTTGGGAAAATGCTCTGCAAACAGCTCAACCCCCACAACGCCCAGCACATAAAACGCAACACCCATCAGAAAGGTAACGTTTACAACGCTGGGCCCCACATGGCGAAGGGCTTGCAGCAGATGGCGCATGTAGGGCGACAGCTCGAACATGTGCAACGATTGAATAATGCGGAACGTTCTCAGAATAGAAAACCCTGCAGCATGGGGAAAAAGAGAGGCCCCAATGACAAGCAAATCAAAGATGTTCCACCCTTGTTTGAAAAACTGCCCTCGGAAAGCGATCATCCGAACAGACACTTCAACAACGAACAACCCTATAATAGTTCCTTCTATCCATTCCAACTCAGCGCCAAAGGCGTGCCTCATCTCAGCTGAGGTCCCAAGGCCAACAACAATGGCATTAATGAAAATAAGCCACAAGACAATCAGGTTGAAGGGACGGCTGTTTAAAACGGTTTGAAGTTTTGTAAGGTGAGTCATTGATGTCCTATCTTGGGGCTCAGTCTCCAAGGCTTTTGATGATTTCTTCACACATCTTTTTGGCATCCCCAAAGAGCATGAGTGTATTATCTTGGTAGAAAAGCTCGTTATCCACCCCTGCATAGCCAGGAGACATAGAACGCTTCACAAACAGAACAGTTTTGGCCTTTTCCACATCCAAAATAGGCATGCCAAAAATGGGGCTTTTGGGATCGGTTTTTGCCGCGGGATTTGTCACATCGTTGGCGCCAATGACAAAAGCTACATCTGTGACAGCAAAGTCTCGGTTGATCTCGTCAAGCTCGAGCACATCTTCATAAGGAACATTGGCTTCGGCAAGGAGAACATTCATGTGCCCCGGCATCCGCCCTGCCACAGGATGGATAGCATAACGCACCTGCACGCCTTCTTGCTTCAGCATGTCTGCCATTTCTCGCAAGGCGTGCTGGGCCTGCGCCACGGCCATTCCGTACCCCGGCACAATCACAACGGATTGGGCATTCTTCATGATGAAGCCCGCATCCTCTGCACTTCCCGCCTTATAGGGACGCTGCTCAGCGCTTCCCTGGGTTGCGGCCGATTGCTCGCCCCCAAAGCCGCCGAGAATAATGTTAAGAATGGAGCGGTTCATGCCCTTGCACATAATATAGCTCAGGATCGCACCAGAGGACCCCACAAGCGCCCCTGTAATAATCAAAAGGCTGTTGTTAAGGGTGAAGCCAATGCCAGCCGCTGCCCATCCTGAATACGAGTTCAACATAGAAATCACAACGGGCATATCCGCCCCCCCAATGGGGAGGATCAGCAGAAAACCAAGGAAAAGAGCAAGGACTGTAATGGCCCAAAAAAGAGTATGGGATTCGCTAAAAGCAAAGAGACACACCACTCCCACTAAGGCAATCCCAAGAAAGGCGTTCAAGGGGTGCTGGCCTTTGAAAATAAGGGGATTTCCTGACACAAGGCCTTGCAGCTTGGCAAAGGCCACCAGGGATCCCGTAAAGGTAATGGCTCCAATGGCAACGCCAAGTCCCATTTCCAGAAGAGATCCTGCGGCAATAGAGCCCACTTGCCCAATATTAAAGGCATTGGGCTCAAGCAACGCCGCCGCTGCCACGCACACGGCCGCAAGCCCCACAAGGCTATGAAAAGCCGCCACAAGCTGAGGCAGGGCTGTCATTTGAATTTTCTTGGCAATCACCGTTCCGATGACACCGCCAACGATAATGCCGGAAACGATCCATCCATAGCTTGTCACGATGGGGGACGCGAGGGTTGTGCCGATGGCTAACGCCATCCCAACAATCCCAAAGGTAAGGCCACGTTGGGAGGTTTTCGCAGAGGATAGTCCTTGAAGAGCCAAGATAAAGCAGATCGAGGACACAAGATACGCTAAGGCTGAAAGATTTGCAGTCACGATAAAACCCCTTATTTTTTCTTATTAAACATTTCAAGCATGCGGCGGGTCACAACAAACCCCCCAAAAATATTGATAGAGGCCATGACCACAGCCGCAAAGCCAAAAAGCTGCGTCGTACAATCTTGAGCTGACCCTGCCGCAAGGACGGCGCCCACAATGATAACGCTCGAAATGGCGTTTGTAACTGACATCAAGGGAGAATGAAGAGCCGGCGTGACTTTCCACACAACATAATAGCCCACAAACACGGCCAACACAAAGACCGTAAGGCCCAGAATAAAAGGTGAAATTAGATCCATTCAAAATTCCCTTTCTTTAAATTTGAATTATAGAAGGTTATGTGTATGCTTATAACATAGGATTTCAACAAAACGATATTTTTGTCTTTCATCTTACCCGCGCTCTTCATCGGAAATGAGTCTTATTTCCTAAATTTAGATACATAATGTATGTCTAAAAAGTCAAGAAGTACTGTTTTTATAAGATTCAGGCCAAGGCATTGCAGCGTGAAGGACTCTTAATATTTCTATTTTTTCTCCCTTTACTCGATAGGGAATAATATAAGGAGTGCCCCCTATTATAAGCTCCCTTGTATGGGGAACTCGCCCTGATCTTCCTATCCCAGGTTGGTATTCTAAAAGATCAACAGCTTCATAAATACGCTTTGCAACTTGAGAAGCAGCTTGTGGCTTATCTTGCTTGATATAACTGCGAAGTTTATGGAGATCTAAGACAGCTTCTTCTAGCCATCTTATGTGCATTTTGGAGCCATACTTTCTGTAGTTGTTTCCCAGCTTTTAAGCCAATTTTTTACGTCTTCATGATGTGCAAACTTAGCCTCTTTAGTATCTGCTTTTTCAAGAGCACTATGAACAGCCTGCACCTGCCAAGATTCTTCTCTTACGTATCTCTTTAAAGCTTCTTCAGCTACAAAAGAGCGCGTCCTACCCTCAGCTATCGCAAGCTGATCAAGTTGGTTCTTAAGATCAGAAGTCACCCTAACACTAAGAGTAAAAGATGGTTTGTGAGGGTGAGCCATAAAATTTTCCTTTTGTATTCTAATGTATACTTTGTATTTTTAGTATACATCAAACTCTATAAAAATTCAAGCATTTTTCGTGCTTATAGGATCTCGTTGTTAACCAAAGATTGTCACCCTGAACCAATCCCGGGCTTGACCCGGGATTGGTTCAGGATCTCGTTGTCAAAGATACAATGGGTACAGATTACACTGACCGCAGTGTTTTGCCGTCTCGCGTCAAGGCAATGGCTTGGATAATCTCATCATCCCAAGGAATAGTGAGAGACCCCTTATCCACACACAAGGTCAAAAGATTCAACAAATTCCGCGCATACACCGCGCTTGCATCCGTTGGAATGCGCCCTGGCATATTGGCATAGCCCACAATCTTCACGCCATTTTTATCAACAACTTTTCCAAGCTCACTGCCCTCGCAATTTCCGCCGGCCTCAACAGCAAGGTCAACAATTACAGAGCCCGGCTTCATGGCGCTCACCATGTCGGCTGTAATCAAGCGCGGGGCTGGTTTTCCAGGAATAAGCGCTGTCGAAATTGCAACGTCAGATTTTTGAAGGACTTCCTTTATTTTAGCTGCTTGGCGCGCCTTATAAGCGTCGCTCATTTCTTTTGCATATCCACCGCTGGCTTCCCCTGCTTCGTCAGAGTCCACCTCAACGAATGTTCCGCCAAGGCTTTGCACTTGTTCTTTGGCAGCCGCGCGCACATCAAAGACCGAAACAATCGCCCCCAATCGTTTGGCTGTGGCAACGGCTTGAAGACCCGCCACACCGGCTCCAAGAATCAAAACCCGTGCTGGCGCAATGGTTCCTGCCGCCGTCATCATCATGGGAAAGGCGCGTTCAAAAACAGCGGCCGCTTCAATCACAGCGCGATATCCCGCAAGGTTACTTTGGGAGGAGAGCACATCCAGCGCTTGCGCGCGCGTAATGCGGGGCGCTAATTCAAGGGAAAAGGCCGTTATCTTGTGCGCATTATAGCCGTCTAAAAGGTCCGTCTTTGAGGACGGGCTTAACATCCCCAAAAGAAGAGATCCTGTCGGCAAAAGGGCCATCTCGTCCTCTCCCCCATCTTTTGACGTCATGGGGGCTTGAACCTTTAAAACAACTTGAGCCTTTTCCAGGGTTTTTTGGGGAGTTGGAGCAACGGTTGCCCCTGCGGCTTTATACGCGTCATCAGGAAAATGGGATGCCTCTCCCGCTCCCTTTTCTATGGTGATGTGAAACCCAAGACCGATCAGCTTTTTGACCGTCTCCGGCGTTGCCGCAACTCGTGTTTCGTAAGGCCTACGTTCTTTAAGAACAGCTAACTTCATCCTATTCTCTTCTTGTTTACCGATTTTCAACAGACCCTAGCATACTCATTTTCTTTTGGGGAGAGGCTTCTTGAAGGGGGAGGTAAATTCAAAAAACCACCATACGGTGTGCATTTTTTGATTTTTGAATGTTAACAAAATTTTAAGTCATATCGTGTATCGTGATCATAATGAGTGGGGAAAAAAGGCCTAAAAATGAGACTCTACTCAACTTGAATAAAAACGGTAACTAACAGAAAAGGACCTCACCCATGGATAAAAAATTTCCTCAAACATTGATGTTTCTGATCTGTGGAGGCCTCAGTTTGTCTTCCATAAACACGGCCTCTGCAATAGACAATCTTGGCAGCCACAACGAATGTATTGCAAATTGCCGCGCAGACTACTACGAGGCCCAGCAAAAATGCAACGCAACAACGAAAGAATGGACAACCGCTCGGCGTGCGTGTCATGGACGGGACGCGCTGAAAAAGAACCAGTGCGAGTTGGATTGCATCACCCCTGAAACAAATCGCCCAAAGGGTGAGTCGCGTCCAGCGATGTAGCGAAAGACAGTAGTTTTGACGTAAGCATTCACCTGTCCTGGCACGAGGCAGAAGAAGTTCAAACTGAAGATTGGTTTGGAATAATCGTCTTTTTTAAACTGTTTTTAAGCCGGCTGTGGGCTTCCTCAAGCTCATAGTCATCTTGAAGACCCATCCAGAATTCTTCTGATGTTCCAAAATAATAAGCCAACCGAATGGCCGTATCCGCGGTGATACTCCTTCTGCAAAGAACAATTTCATTGATTCGACGAGGCGTGACCCCAATGTCCCCTGCAATTTTATTTTGAGAAATCGCCAAGGGTTTTAAAAACTCTTCTAAGAGGACCTCTCCAGGGTGAATGTTTTTTAATTTATCCGTCATGTGATGAGCTCCTAATGATAATCTATACGTTACATCCTGGTTTTCCTCTTTGGCAAGAGGAGGATGGCAAAAAGCTTTTATCCATCGCACACCCTGTCATCTCACCATTTTTGTCATCCCCGGCTTAGAAGTTCTTGATTTGCAAAGCAAATCTTAGAACTTCTTGATCGGGGATCTT
>CAZSAH010000034.1:0-18140 GCA_964605015.1 uncultured Alphaproteobacteria bacterium
ATTTGGGTTGTATGTATATAAGCGGGGAAGGAGGAAAGCAAAACAGCACAGAGGCCCTTCGTCACTTCAAATTCGCTGCAGATCTAGGGTTTGCAGCTTCCCAATTTGCCTATGCTACTATCTTGTTGCAAAGGAATGAAAAAATATCTGAAATTCGTGAATATTTTCAAAAGGCAGCAGAGCAGGGACATACAGGGGGAATGATTTGTTTGCATCTGTTGAATACACTAGAAGCTGCTGAGACTTCTGCAGCTCCAGGAAAGCAAGCCGCGGCCGCAGCTGAGACAACGGCTGAGGATAAGATGGAAATCGACTTGACGAGTATTTTCTTGACAGACGAGGTGGATTCACCTGATGAAGAAGAGGTTTCCGTTGCTGCTGCGGCTCCTTCTCTCTCGCCTATTCCAGCTGTAACAGAATCCGAAGTACCTTCGTCTCTTCCTCTTCCCTCGCCTGTTTTCGCTGAAAAAGAAGCGACTGCACCACTCTCTCCCCAAGGTGAGAGCTCAGTATGGAATCCAGAACTAATTGAAGAACTCGAAGAGCTTGCCGCAAGGAATCAGGCTCAAATTGAAGTGGATCGATTAAAAAAACAGACTCAAAAGCAGGTCCATCTTACCCTTACGGTGTCGAGGGCTGATTATGATCAAACAACGACTC
This sequence comes from uncultured Alphaproteobacteria bacterium, assembly GCA_964605015.1. Lineage (GTDB taxonomy): Bacteria > Pseudomonadota > Alphaproteobacteria > UBA9655 > UBA9655 > UBA9655. Next base: position 661 of record CAZSAH010000034.1, read on the forward strand.
AAATGACCTCGGAGATAACCAGAAGTTCGCTGGATCTCATAAAGCAATCTGTAGAGCGTGCAACCCTTGATCTTGTTCAAACAATCTTTGGGCAAGGGGATCAAAAGATTAATAGCTTTACGAATGAAAAAGCGCACAAAGCTTTTCGTAACCTTGGGTGTACGGTAGAGGATAAGTTAGGTCAGAATTCCACCGTGGTGACCTTTGCGCTTGAGGGCGGGCGGGTCATAAAACTGACCTATCATAACCCCCACGGGCGCGATGGGACTCAGCTCTATAACGCGTTGAAGCCGCGGTTAAAGCGATTTTTACTAACTATCAACAAAACGCCAGAGACGCTGGAGGTAAAATAAGAAGCTGTCGTTATTATAATACAGTTGTTTAAATAGATAGAACTGTTAGTTTGTATTTAACGTTAGTTCGATGTTGAGAATTAGGCAACTGTTTGAATTTATAGTATTATCTTCGTATAATAAATACTTGTCATCCCCGCGAAAGCGGGGATCCAGACAGCGCTTTTTAAAAAGCGATTATTCTGCGAATTGTTCTGTTTTCTTCCTTTCGTTATTGATAACTTTCTGTTTTTTAAAGGTTTATCTGGATCCCCGCCTTCGCGGGGATGACAAGTGGGGACAGGGATGACAACCGAATAAGGCAAAAAGTATATTTATCGTTTTGACGTCGAACTGACGTTATATTTATTATTGACATGTGATGACATTGTTGTTTCATTCAAGGGAAAGGGGACAAATCTATGCAAACTGAACCTATTAAATCATTGCCTCAAGCTTTAGAAAGTGCTTACAAACGCTTGTCTGAAACTCAAACTGTTTCTCTAAATCCTCAAGACCAACAACAATTCCTTCATCTTCTTGAAAATCCATCTCCTCTTACCCCAATTTTTGCACGGGCCATTGAGCGCTACAAGAAAGTAAAAGAGATAACAACCCAATGACAAAACGCCCCTCTCGCCCTCATCAAGATCCCTCGCGCCTTTGGGTGTGGGGCCTTCATGCTTGCAAGGCAGCCCTTCACAACCCTCAACGGAAATGCTTTCGGCTTTTGGTGACAGAGTCGACCTTGAAAGAGTTTCCCTGTGAGGGAGAGGTTGTTGACGGGGGGGCCTTATCCCGGCTTTTGCCAGAGGGGGCGGTGCACCAAGGGATTGCCATGGAAGTGGCGCCCTTGCCGGAGTCGTCTTTCCATGACTTTGCTGCGCATGAGAAAGGGGTGATTGTGGTGTTAGATCAAGTCACAGATCCCCATAATGTGGGGGCGATTTTAAGAACGGCCAAAGCGTTGGGGGCCTTGGGCGTTGTGATGACGGAGCGCAATGCGCCGCCGTTGGGGGGAGTGTTGGCGAAAACGGCTTCAGGGGCCCTTGATCTTCTTCCCGTTTGGAAGGTAACAAACCTCGCGCGGACCTTGGATGAATTGAAAGACATAGGGTTTTGGACCATAGGGCTGGATGAACAGGCCCCTAACACCCTGTCTCAAGGGGATTATCCGCCTAAGGTGGCCCTTATTATGGGGGCTGAGGGGGAGGGGATGCGTCGCCTGACCCAAGAAAAATGCGATTTTTTAGCTAAACTCCCGACAGATCCAGCGTTCTCCACCTTGAATGTTTCGGTGGCAACAGCACTTGCCCTATATGAATTACTGCGGGTGTAAACTCATTGCGTTTGACGTTGCCTCGGTTGTCATCCCCGCGAAGGCGGGGATCCAGACAGCGCTTTTAAAACAAGCAATTTGTTGTACCTTTTTAGGTGTCTTTCAAAGACGTTGTTTTTAAAAGGTTTTTTCTGGATCCCCGCTTTCGCGGGGATGACAATGTGAGAGGAAAACGGGAAGATAAATACAATCTGTCAGATGCGTGTAGTCAATCACACCTCTATATTATAGGCCTTTGCAAAGGCGGTTAGATCTTCTTTTAAAGACGGCGAATAGCTTTTCAAGGCTGCTGTGATAAAGGCCTCCGCCTCTTTGAGGGGAAGGCTCAAGATCATCTTTTTAAGAGCGCCTGCAGCCGAGCTTGACACGGAAAGAGAGCGGTACCCCAGGGCTAACAAAGCCAGGGCATTAAGGGGTTTTGCAGCCAGCTCTCCACAAATACTCACAGGAATCTGAGCCACTTCACAGGCTTGTTGAATTTTATGCAGATACCTTAAGAATGAGGAGGACAGCACATTGTAGCGATTTGAAACAATGGGGTTGGTGCGATCGCAGGCGTAAAAAAATTGAAACAGATCATTTGTACCCACCGAAATAAAGTCGACTTCCTTGAGAAGATCCTCCAGCTGCTCAACAAGGGAGGGGACTTCTAACATCACCCCACAGGTGAGGGAAGAGGGGAGGGGGAGGTGCTTTTCTTGAGCCCGGGTCCACTCTTGTTCAACGTGATGGCGGGCCTCCCTATATTCTGAAATGTCTGAAATCATAGGGAAAAGAAGGCGCAACTGTTTCCCCTGGCTGGCGCAGATAAGGGCACGCACTTGTTGACGTAAAATGGTGGGTTTATCCAGGGAAACCCGAATGCCACGCCAGCCCAGAACAGGGTTTTCATCGGACACGCGCCACATGTAAGGGACGATTTTATCTCCCCCAATATCTAGGGTGCGAAAGGTAACCGGGGAGTCTTTTGCATGGTCCAGAATGTCTCGGTAAATGTCTGTTTGTATGGTGACATCAGGAAAGCTAGAGCGCATCATAAAAGGAATTTCGGTGCGGTAAAGGCCCACACCTTCTATGCGGAATTCTTTGAGGTGATCCAAATCGATGGGAAGGCCAGCATTGAGGGCTAAAGCAATCGGGGTTCCCTCAAGTGTTTCACAGGGCTTATGGCTGAGCTCTTTATTCAGCGCCTGGTTTTTTTTAATGTGGATGATTTTTTCTCGCGCTTCTTGAAGGGCGTCTGCATCGGGGGCAAGGGTGATTGTCCCTTCATCCCCATCAACAATCAGCTTATCCCCTTTGTTAACATGGGTTAAAAGGAAGGGGATGCGCCCCACCACAGGGATATCAAGGGCGCGCGCGACAATGGCAACATGGGCGGTGTGCACCCCTTCTTCTAAGACGACCCCTTTGATAAAGCGTCGGTCATAGTCCAAAAGCTCTGCGGGCCCTAAGTTATGGGCGATCAGAATTGTGGCGTCAGGCAGATCCTCAGGGGGCGAGTCTTTTCCAGATAAATGTTTCAAAAGACGGCTTGCAAGGTCCTCAAGGTCGGAAAGACGCCCCTTTAAAAGCTGATCACCCATTTGGGTGTAATGTTCGCGTGTGTGGCGCCGAACCTTTTGAACAGCGGCCTCTGCCGTCAAGCCTTTTTGGATGTGATTGTGAATTTTTCGCACCCACCCTCGGTCAGCCGCAATCATGCGGTAAGAGGCCAAAACGTCTTGAGTGGTCTTCTCAAGGGATGGCGTCGACTCGACGAGGCGATCGATAGCGTCAACCATCTCTCGAATGGCGAGTCTCAAGCGTTCGCTTTCGTCTTTGGGATTCAGAGAAAAAGCTGTTTCTTTCCATGTGTGGGGGTGGTGGATAACAGCCGTCCCAACGGCAAGGCCAGAGCTGAAAGAAATGCCTTGAAAGGTGTGCATGCTTTCAGTTTTGCTGTTGAGGGGATTGAGCACCGGAAAACCCTTTAGCTCAGGCAAGGCTGCAAAGAAATCACCAATTTCAGTTAAGGCCTTCTCCATCCATTTTTCAAATGGTTTGGAAGAAGGATTTTGAAGGGTAAGGACGCCAATAACTCCCCTTGAAGACATCAAAGGCACCCCAAGAAGGGCTAAGTCTGTTTGCTCGGCAACCCCTGAGCGATAGAAAAAGTTGGGATGGCGTGAGATATTGTCACAGATAACATTTTTCCCTGTGGAAGCAATAAACCCAAGCACGCCCTCTCCCACGTGAAATCGAGCGGTGTAACGATCGTACAGAAGAGGGTCGTAGGTAGAAAAAGCTTCTAGGTAATTGTCTGGTGTGAGTAAATAGAGAAAGGCTGCCTGAGCACCCATGTCTTCAGAGACTGTCTTTAGGATAGAGGCAAGGCGCGACAAAAACGTCTGGGGCCTTTCAAGAATTTCGTCCAGTTTTTGCAAAAGACTCTGAAGCGGAAAGGTTGCTTGTGAAGGGAGTAAAGACGACATCGGCGCTTTTTTCCTCAGTGAGCAAAGCGTGACAAAACAGATTGCTTGGCTTGAAGAAGAAGCTCATCGATGACTTCTTGAGTGGATTGCTCTTGGGTGACCATGCCAACACTTTGGCCTGCCATAATGGATCCGCGCTCGATATCGCCCTCAACAACAGCGCGCTTGAGAGCACCTGCCCAAAAATGTTCAATTTTAAGCTGGGCCTCTTTTGCCTCTAATTCTTGGCGGTCAACTTTTTCAATAAGTTCTCTTTGATACGATAGAAAATCCTGGGAAGCTTGGTTGCCAATGGCTCTGACAGGAATCACAGGGAAACGGGGATCAAGTTGAGGGGAAATGATGGCGTCCCGGGCTTGGGCTTTGAGGAAAGCTTTTTTAAAGTTAGGGTGCGCAATGCATTCCGTTGCACAGACAAAGCGCGTTCCAAGTTGACAGCCTGCAGCCCCCATTTCAAGGTAAGAAACAATCGCCTCTCCCCTTCCAATGCCGCCGGCTACAAAGATAGGGATTTCTCTGATGTGAGGGACGATTTCTTGAATTAAAACGCTTGTGGAGACGGGACCAATGTGACCACCCGCTTCCATGCCTTCGATGATAAGAGCGTCGACGCCAAGTTTAACGAGTTTCTTTGCAATCACAAGGGCAGGGGCAAAACAAATGACCTTTAGACCTTTATTCTTAAGTTTTGTGATGGCATGGGCGGGGGGAAGGCCTCCGGCAAGGACAACGTGGGTCACCCCTTCTTCCACGCAGACATCAATGAGGTCCATCAATTGAGGATGGAGAGTAATTAAATTGACCCCAAAGGGCTCTCGGGTGAGCATTTTTGTGGCTTGGATTTCACTGCGCAAGAGGGGAGGGGACATGGCGCCAGAGGCAATGACCCCAAATCCGCCCGCATTGGAGATGGCTGAGACAAGGTTACGTTCTGACACCCATGTCATCGCCCCCCCTAAAATTGCATAGCGTACGCCTAAGAAATCTGTTCCGCGTTCCCATAAATTATCTAGATGTTTTCTAGCCGATATCATTTAAGTTTCCTCTGCATCGAGTTGATAGACGGTATGTAAGGTTGAGACAGCCCGCATTGCGTCCTGGGTCGATATCAACACACTTAACTTAATAGCTGAAGAGGCCACAGCTTGCACTTCAATTCCTTTCTCTCTGAGAATTTGAAAGAGTTTATGAGAGGGACTGTACTCTGTTTGAAGGCCAGGTCCTATCACGGATATCTTTACTACATCAGAATTTCTTAACAAATGGTAAAAACCAAATTTATTTTGAGCCCTTTCTAAAATTTCTATGGCGCGTTCTTCTTCTGTTGCGGGGATGGTAAAAGAAAAATCAAGCCGTGTTCCGCAAGGAAAAAGCTTTTGGTGGGGCATATCAAGGGCAATATTGTTGGCTTCCAACAGCTCTTTAATGGCTTCAAAAGAGGGGGAAGAGGGGAGGGAACACAGCGTCAATTTTACATCAGTCAAGGTGTGAGCAATCCCACTGATATGCTTTCTTGTGGTTTTAAACTCGTTTTCGCTTGTGACAAGGGTTCCAGGCGTGTCTCGAAGGCTTGACAGCACGCGAAGACGAACACGGTGGCGCATGGCCAATTCCACGGAGTCTTTTTGAAGAACTTTTGCTCCTTGAGCGGCGAGTTCAAGCATTTCTTGATAAGCAATGTGATCGAGTTTTCCTGCCATTGTGACGTAGTTGGGATCGGCCGTATAGATTCCCTCCACATCTGTGAAGATATCACATCGCTCAGCCTGAAGAGCGGCGGCAAGGGCAACAGCCGTGGTGTCTGATCCTCCGCGGCCCAAGGTTGTGATCCTGCCGGCAAGGCTGAGGCCTTGAAAGCCTGCAACTACCGCAACAATTCCTTTGTCCAACTCTTGAAGAAGAAGATCTGTGTTCATGTGATTAATTTTTGCATCTCCATGATGGGAAGAGGTCAAGATGGGGAGTTGCCATCCCTGCCATGAGCGCGCGGGAATTCCTAAGTTTTGAAGGGAAAGGGCTAAAAGACCGGCTGTGACTTGCTCTCCTGAGGAAACAATCGCATCATATTCGGCCCGGTCATAGGTTGAAGACAAGTCCCTGACATAGTCGATCAGCGTATTTGTTGTGCCGGCCATGGCGGAAACAACAGCCACAACCGTATGCCCAGCCTCAACCTCTCCCTTCACGCGGAGGGCTGCTTTTTTAATGAGATCAAGGGTGGCAACGGAGGTGCCGCCGAATTTTTGAACGATGCAAGCCATATCTTCTGTGTCGCAAGCGATTTCTGCTACACAGCTACACCGAATAGGGGTACACTGCAATATGAATACACGCGACCCGGCTGAACTTGCTCATTTCCAAACTCTTAGTTCCACGTGGTGGGACGAGGCGGGACCGTTGCGCCTTCTTCACGCGATTACCCCTCAGCGGGTGGCTTTTATTAAGGAAAAAGCAGGCGTTCATTTTCGCCTTCCCGAAGAGTCCCCCAAGCCTTTTCAAGGGCTCCGTATCTTAGATATTGGCTGCGGAGGCGGAATTTTGTGTGAGCCTTTGGCGCGCTTGGGCGCTGATGTGACGGGTCTTGATCCCCTTAAGGACACCATCGCTTGTGCGCAAGACCATGCAGCGGCCATGGGCCTTTCGATTACCTACCTTGCGTACCCTATTGAAGATCTGCCCGCGGAGTGTGGGTCCTTTGATCTTATTATTGCCTCTGAGATCATCGAACATGTAACGGATCCCGATGGTTTTTTAAAAGCCTGTGCGGAGCGACTCAGTCCCACCGGGGGGCTTGTTGTCACAACCTTTAACAAAACAGTAAAATCCTATGTGTTGGGAATTCTTGCTGCCGAGTATGTCTTGAACTGGGCTCCGCGCGGGACCCATTCTTGGGAAAAATTTATACCTCCTGAGGTCCTCTCTCAACAATTGAAGGATTTAGGGTTTGGAGTGCAGGAAATAACAGGCCTTTGCTTTTCTCCCTTAAGGGGAGAGTGGGAGTTATCTCCCTCCATGGATGTGAATTATTTTCTATGGGCCGCAAGGCAAGCAGCACCTGAGCAGGCGCCTCATTAGAAATGGCCACTCGAAAAAATTGACAAAATGCTTTCTTTGTGCGTATAATGTAAAATAACAACAAATATATGGAGGTAATATGCGCTATTTTTTACTTGTCTTCCTGGGGCTTTCTCTTGCTGCACAGGCTGTGCAAACGAAACCACAGGTGCCTTCCAAGGTGTCCCCTCCCGCTGATGTTGAGGTGACGGCTCCTTGTACGGTTGATCCTCACGAAGCCACAAGAGTACCTGACGTTTTGTAGGGAGGTCTGCGTGGGAATACTGGAGGAAGATCATCTTTTGAATAAAAAAGAACGCCAGGCCTACCATGCGCTATTGAAGCTTTATGGGCATGAGCCCCATTATTTTATTTTGGAGGTAAAGGAAGATCAAAACCCGATGGATATGAATGACATGCAATATGTGATGATTGTAAGAGTTCAAGCGACCCATGTTGGGTCTCAAAAATCCAAAACCTATGTAAGTCGTGCGGGGTCGGGGACGTGGCTTTCTGAGTTTGAAGATGATTTGAGGAGCCGTTATTTTGAGCCAGAGTGACAGAAACCCAGAAAGACAAGGGAGGAAAAAATGCACCAGAAAATTCTTATCAGTGTGCTCACCGTTTTAGTCATAGGTAGCCCCGTTAAGGCAGCTTTGGATGAAATTGACAAATTCGTCAACACCCATTGTGAGTCGCGATGCAATGGAGAAAGCACGGATTGCAGGGATTGCTACAGCAGGGCTGTCGAGCTTTTTGACCAGCCTCAATCCATGTCTAAGGAAGACTTGGATATTAACCCGAATATGGGCTTAGAGATTCCGTTTTAGGGGGATGGCAAATGAAGACGATAGCGTGTGCTTCTGCCGCTTCCTGGCAATCGTTCTAGGCACCCATAGGCTAAGAGTTCGGCAAGATCTCGGGTAGCCGTTGCCTTTGAGCAGTCGGCTATTTTCATGTATTTTTGGGCGCTCATCCCCCCTTGGAATCCGGAGGGCCCTTCTTTAAACATTCTGGTGAGCACTTTGGAGTGGCGCTCATTTAATTTTGGCCCATGTTGAGTCCAAAACTTAGCTTTCTGAAGGACAAAAGAAATCCGCTCCTTCGCTTCTAGCTGAGCCCCATAAACCATGTGTACAAAATAATGGATCCACCTGGTAATCGTAAGGTTTCCTTGGCTCGCAATAGAAAGTTCTTGGTAATAGTCTTTTTTCTGCCTTTCGATTCGTGTGGAAAGGCTTAATAAAACGGGTCGATGCAGGTCTTGTGACAACGCTTTTTCGGCAATCGCGCGCCCGACCCGTCCGTTTCCATCCGCAAAGGGGTGAATACATTCAAAATAAAGGTGAGCAATGGCGGCTTTGACAGGCCCGGGCAGAGGAGGAGTGGTCGATGTATTAAACCAAGAGACAAAACGCTCCATCTCTTGACCCACCCTAACAGAAGGGGGCGCCTCATAATGAACGGTTTCATGTCCAATCGCGCCTGAGACAATTTGCATCGGCTCTGGACTTGTCCGCCACATGCCAATCTCCAAAGCAGGGGAGGAGGGCGCCGAGAGGATCATGGCTTGCCAGGCAAACAAGTCTTCTTTTGTAAGGGGAGCATTGCAATTTTTTCTGACTGAAATCATCAGCTTAGCAATTCCAACAGACCGAGGATCTTTAATAAGTTCGTGTTTGTCAGAAAGCCCCAATTGATTCCGGATAGAAGATCGAACCTCTTCTTGGTTCAGGTGTTCCCCTTCAATTTCAGATGTTTTGATGGCTTCTGAAATCATTAAATCAAGAAGGGCATCATTTTGTAAGTCATCCGGCAATTGATCTACGCTCCCTGATAACAAGCTTGTTTCCATCGCATAGCGATAGAGAACATCTTGGACGTGGCTCAGGTCGTACTCAAAATGTGGCCAATTCTTGTGTTGCCAGATATAGGTCATGGTTTAGGCTCAGTTTATACCGTCTGAGCCGATTATACCACGTATTCGGCTCACATTCACCTATAATTATGAGCCGAATATAATGTTTATTCGGCTCACGTGAAGACGCTTTGTTGTTAGCTTCGTCGCAATGGAGATGGAATACTATTTATCAAATGGCCAATCAAAAAAGTTGATTTTGCAAAAAATATAGTATAAGCTATAAATATAAAATGGTAAAGTGCTGCAGAGCGCTTTCCATATCCGGTGAAGGGTGATTGAATGCATGGTATTCGTGCCCCACACTCGTCCATATATGACGGTGATTTAGAGGCTCGAAGCCGTCTCTTCTTTGTGTTATTCTCTTAAAAAAGGGGAGAAAATTCCATGGACATCAAAATCATCCTTTACACACTCTTAAATGTTATTGTCACCAGCATTAACCTTGTGGGCGTGATGATCGTGATCTGGGGGTTTTTTGTGGCTGCTGCTGGCTTTATCCGCATGAAGCTTCACCCCCATAGCGTTGGCTTTTTCCTTCTTGAAGCGAACAAAATAAGAGCTGTTTTAGGGACTTACATTCTTTTTGGTCTTGAATTTATGATTGCAGCTGACATCATCCACACCTTTCTTAAACCCACCCACGAAGACCTCATTGTTCTGGCAACCATTGTAGCCATCCGCACAGTGATTAGTTATTTCCTTGGGCGAGAGGTTGACGAAGCGCGTCGCGATGAAGAAGCGCGCCGTAACAAAGGGTTGGGAGAAGAAAGTTCTTTGCAATAAACGAATTCTTAATGTTTTCTTGACATACTCGATAGCACCGGAACCTTAAAAGAGAGGGTGCTCATTATGAATCACGCTACTGAGACTAACAATCGTGAATTAATTGCAGTTTTAACGGCTGTCCTTGCGGACACGGCCGTTGTTTATTATAAAACGCATGCGTTTCACTGGAATGTGGGAGGGGAAAATTTTTACAGTCTCCACCTTATGTTTGAAACCTTTTATCAGACGCTGTGGGAGTCCATGGACGAGATCGCTGAACGTATTCGCGCCGTTGGGGCGAAAGTCCCCGTTAGCTATCAGGACCTGTTGCAAAAGGCCTCTATACACGAAGCTGACGCCAGCCCTATTGCTGAGATCATGGTGAAGAATTTACGTAAAGATTATCTGGATTTGGCGCAAAAAACCCTGCAAGCGGGCGCTTTTGCGAAAAAAAAGGGGGATCTGGTGACAGAGAATATGATGACGGAAAAGGCAACTTTTTTGGAAAAGGCGGCGTGGATGTTGGGCAGTTCCTTTACGCCTTAATTTTCTGTGCAAGGGTAGCTTCAAGAAAGGCATCAATGTCGCCCTCTAAAACGCCGTGGGCATTTCCCTTTTCCACATGAGTCCTTAAGTCCTTCACCATTTGATAGGGTTGAAGAACATAAGAACGGATTTGATGACCCCAGCCAATTTCCGATTTTGTGGCCTCTGAGGCCTGGGCGGCTTCTTCTCGTTTTTTGAGTTCAAGCTCATACAGGCGCGCCTTCAGCATGCTCATGGCTTGGGCGCGATTGCGATGTTGGGAGCGGTCATTTTGGCATTGAACCACAACTCCTGTGGGAAGGTGCGTGATGCGAATGGCGCTATCGGTTTTATTGACATGCTGCCCCCCAGCGCCTGAGGCCCGGTAGGTGTCGATGCGCAAATCTTTTTCTTCCACTTGGATATCAATTTTATCGTCCACTTCTGGATATACCCACACGGAAGCAAAGCTTGTGTGGCGCCTGGCGTTTGAGTCAAAGGGGGAGATGCGGACCAAGCGGTGGACGCCGCTTTCGCCTTTTAACCAGCCATAAGGGTGGTCGGCGTCCTTATGGGCGATGATCTTAAAGGAGGATGATTTAAGCCCGGCTTCTTCCCCGGGGCTTTCCTCAATCCACTCAACCTTGTACCCCTTGCTATCTGCCCAGCGAGTATACATACGTGTTAGCATCAACGCCCAATCTTGAGCCTCCGTCCCGCCTGCGCCGGCATGGACTTCCACAAAGCAATTGTTCGCGTCCGCTTCGCCCGATAACAAGCTTTCCAGACGGAGCCGTTGGACTTTTTGCTGGAGGGCGGCGATGTCTTTTTCGCCAGCAGCGTGAAGGTCTGGGTCGTTTTCTGCCTCGCCAAGCTCTAAAAGCTCGCAGGCGTCTTTGAGGTCTTGGTCAATTGTTTTCAGACGATTTAAGGATCCCGTAAGCTGTTCCCTCTCACGCAACAATTTTTGAGCGTTTTGAGGGTCATCCCAAAGGGTGGGGTTTTGGACCTCTACCTCTAGGTCGGCTAGGCGTTTTTGGGAGTTATCCCAGTCAAAGATGCCTCCTGAGAAGCCCAAGGGACTCCTCAATATCAGAGACAAGATGTTCAATATCAGCGCGCATGGGTTTTTTTGGTTGTCGTTAGAAATATCTTGTTGATGATACAGGGTATTTTGAAAATTTCAAGCTAGTTGATCAGGAAAGCTGGTGTTTTATTCCCCCTCTCCTTGGTCGTCATAACTTCCTTCCCCCTCACCTTGGTCATCATAGCTTCCTTCTTCATCTCCATCCTGCGGGACAAAAAGATTAGGCACAGGCCACTGAATTTGAACTCTTTGAACTTGAACTCTTTGAACTTGAACTCTTTGAATTCGACGAGGTGCTAGACGTTTCCATTTCCCAAAACGACACTCTTCGAGCTTTTTTTCATCTAGCGTAGGAAAAAAGGTTGTGCCGCAGGCCCGAAATCTTGCATCAATTCTTTCATTTCCAGAGCAAAGAGAATTTAACCTATGCTGAGTGAGGGCTAATTTTCCAAGAAGGGTGTCATCTTGTATGCCAATTAAGAAGTTAGAGATAGGTGCTCTAACAAGAATACCTGAAAACCTAGTATGGGAAAGCCTCAGGGGAGGCTTTTTCAACATCTGGGCATAAAATTTTACCTCTGTCCAAATCCGGTTAATTTCTGCTTCAAACCCAGTTTCAAAGGCCTGTAGTTGTGCTGCTCTTTGTTCCGCATCGCTATCCGTTGGCCACAAAGCATTAAAGTGTTCCCCCAGCTCTTGAGTTCGACACCCTGATTGATAGAAATTCCGAGCTGTGGTTTCAAAGCTTCCTATCACGACTTCTCTATCATGAGCGTTGCGATAAAACCTTTGGCATGTCCTACTAGCGGCTGTAAGGCCTTTTCTATCTAGAAACGAGAAAATCAATACCAACATTTCATCAGGAGAGGTGGGTAGACAAGTGTCCCTATCGCGAACTTCTTCAGGACGCATCGAGAGTAATAGAGCTCTTCTGGTATTATCTAGCAAATGAAAGGGAGGTAGAGCTACAGCTACAGGGACTGCAAGAGAACGAAGATGGTTGATAAGACATTCTTTTTCAGGGTAAGGCGGGCGCCCACCACCACACCCGGTTTGAAGCAGAGAACACATCGAATCTAGGGGAAGTCTATTTTCCAAATGATAGGGCAATGCCCTTTTTTTAGAGGGTCTAGGGGGCACAGTGGGGGAAGAAGGGTGTTTATCGTCGCTACACCTGCACTCAGTTGTTCGCCCGAATGCAGACTTCTCATCTTCACCAGAGCTTTCCATCGCTGAGCAGGGGATGGCAAAAAAAGACAAGGCCTGCGCAAAAAGAAAGGAGAGAAGAAAAACATAACGCTTAACTGACGAGAATACCATTTAAAAATTCTCCAACAACTATTTAACATTGTACATATGGAGTGAAATGGGAAAAATTACAACAAAAAATCTATCTTTTGCGCAAAGCATAAAGACGAAGGGCGCTTGAGAGGCTCCCGGTGCGGTGTGAGTCGATTTCTTGAATCAGTTGGCTCAAGGACACACCTTGAGACTGGGCTGACTCTTCCAACACCCGCCAAAAGGCCTTTTCAAGGGCTACGCTTGTCTTGTGCCCCATCAGGGTGAGGGAGCGCTTTTGAAAACGGGCGTCTTCAGGATCCATGGGCGTTGACCATTTTCTCAGGCCTGACCCACTCGTGGTATTGTTCAGTGGTGACATACCCAAGATCAAGGGCAGCCTCTAACAGGGTTGTCCCCTCTTGATGGGCTTTTTTTGCAATTTGTGCTGCCTTATCATAGCCAATATGGGGATTTAAGGCCGTGACGAGCATCAGGGAATTATGAAGCAAGTCTTGGATTCGCTTCTCATTCGCCACAATGCCCACGACACAGTTTTCTGTGAAACTGCGCATTCCATCTGCAAGCAGGCGGATGGATTGAAGAACATTATAAATCATAACCGGTTTAAAAACATTTAGCTCTAGCTGGCCATTTGATCCCGCAATGCTGACGGTAACATGATTGCCCATCACTTGGGCAGCAACCATTGTTAACGCTTCACACTGGGTTGGATTCACTTTGCCAGGCATAATGGACGATCCGGGCTCATTTTCTGGAAGAGAGAGCTCTCCAATGCCGCAGCGGGGACCGGACCCTAACAGGCGAATATCATTGGCGATTTTCATTAAGGAGACGGCCAAGACATTGAGAGCCCCTGAGACCTCCACGAGTGTATCTTCAGAGGCAAGGGCTTCGAATTTATTCTCTGCTGTTACAAAAGGAAGGCCTGTCAACTCAGCCACTTTTTGAGCAAAGGCTTTTGCAAACTTAGGATTGGCGTTCAGGCCTGTACCCACCGCGGTTCCCCCCTGGGCCAGCTCATAGAGAGGGGGCAAGGTGTTCTTAATGCGCCGAATACCCATTTTGATTTGGGTGGCATATCCTGAAAATTCTTGGCCTAAGGTCAAGGGGGTCGCGTCTTGCAGATGGGTTCGGCCAATTTTAATAATAGAGTCAAAGGCTTTTTGTTTGTCTCGCAGCGCCTTTTCAAGGCCCTCTAAGGCGGGCAAAAGCTGGGTATGAATCTCAAGGGCTGTTGCAATATGCATGACCGTTGGAAAGGTGTCATTAGAAGATTGGCTCAAGTTAACGTGATCATTGGGATGAATAGGTGTTTTTGACCCCATCTGTCTATTTAAAAGCTCAATGGCCCGATTCCCAATGACTTCATTGGCATTCATATTGGTTTGAGTCCCTGAGCCTGTTTGCCAGACAACAAGGGGAAAATGATGATCGAGCTTTCCCTCTCTCACTTCGTCTGCTGCCATCACGATGGCTTTTCCAAGGGAGGGGTCAAGCGCTCCAAGATCCATATTCACCAGGGCTGCTGCTTTTTTCTGCAACCCTAGGGTCCGGATAAGGGGCAGAGGCATCACTTCCACGCCTATGCGAAAATTTTGACGAGACCTTTCCGTTTGAGCACCCCAGTATTTCTCTGAAGCAACATCAATGGACCCAAAACTGTCTGTTTCTTTACGATAAGTTTGTTTCATTGGGCGAACCCTTTATTTTTTATGTTTTTTCAACAACACATCCCGTGCTTGAAGAAGGAGGTCTTGGTGCGTTGAATCTTTTGGTTTTATTTTTTCAAAGGCCTGTTTGATGTCTTTGGGGCTGGCCTTCGGGTCAACCTTCAGCAACGCGGCTGCAGCCTTCTGCGTCATGGGGGGGGAGAGGGAAGGGGGAGCACGCTTTTGTTTGACCCAGGCATGCGCATCTTGCCTTAAGAGCAGGACTAACAGGATAATAATGGCGGTGACATGCAATAGGCGGCCGACTAAGGTCAAGTAAATAGCCGCAAGGACCATCACCCCAACAAATGTCCATTTAAGGGTTTTGATCAGAAGCGTTGTTTCAGCGTATTCAAGCTTTTGCAAGAAAAGGAGCAGCAAGACAATTCCAAAAGCTGCAAGGAAAAGCTCAGCCATGGGGGATCACTCTCGTGCTATGCTGCAAGTCTTTCCACATGGGGAAGATTCATCCTTTGGACAAGGTTGCGTAATTCTTGTTTCGCAGAAACATGGGACAAGCTCATGGGCATGTTGCAGTCTTCTAAATCGAGGACCGTAATGCCGGCTAAAAAGAGTTCCCGGAAAATCACCCGCTCGCCAAAGCCTTGGATGTAGCGAAAGCCAATGCGTTTTGCGAGGAGCTGCATCACTTCTTCCATTTGTTCTTTGTTGCGCGCATTGATGCTGCTGAGGCGATTACGCAAGACGATCCACTCAATAGATCCTTTGTCACGAATGGCTCGTTGCTTTTTTTGCTCCCACACCATTTCAGCGTACGTGCTGGGCCTTAGAATATCGAGGGTATCACTTTTGAGACGGACGAGCATGTCCAAATCGACAAAGCTGTCATTTAAAGGGGTGATGAGCGTATCAGCGACCGCGTGGGCAGCGCGGGAAAGAGAGGAATCACTTCCGGGCGTGTCGATCAAAATAAATTGTTTGGAGGAAAGCTGGGTAAGGGCAGCGTCAAGATTTTGCTGATCTTCCTTAAAGCCTTCTTCTCGTGAGGGGTGTTGGCTCAGCAAAATGGGGATGTGTTCAGAAAGGGGCAGGGGTGTCTTTGCTGACGTCAGGGCGCGATTTTCCATATAGCGGGTGAGCGTTCCTTGGCGCGCATCCACATCGATGCTGCCCACAGAAAAGCCTTCACGGAGAAGGCTGACGATGACATGCATGCTGACCGTTGATTTGCCTGTGCCCCCTTTTTCATTCCCAAGAACAATAATGTGCGGTTTTTGTATCATGGTTTTCTTTTCCTTATGAAATAGATCTCCCCATAGTACAAGGAATTAAGGGGGATGGCTAGGGGGTTGTCAGAGCAGCTTCCCATGGCATTGTTTGTAACGCTTTCCAGATCCACAGGGGCAGGGGGCATTTCGGGGAGTGTTGCTCCAGTCTTTAGGGTCGGTCAGGACCTCATCTTCATTTTCGCCGGGATTATAAGGGTCTTGATGGTAGTTCAGCACCATGTCTTGATCGGCTTCAGAAGCAAAAATGTCAGACACCACCTGGTCAGGGGTCGATTCGCCCATTTGAAGGTGGGCCAAGATTGCCGTTACGCTTTCACGCAAGCGCCCCAACATTTCTTGGAACATTTCAAAGGCTTCCCCCTTGTATTCATTGAGGGGGTCGCGTTGTCCATAGGCTCTGAGGTTAATCCCTTGACGCAAGTGGTCTAAGGACAGCAAATGATCTTTCCATTGTTGATCAAGAATGCGTAAAAGCATGGATTTTTCAGCAATGCGCATGATCTCAGAACCATAGGCTTTTTCCTTGTTGTTCATAAGATCTTCAACAGCGTGATGAATGCGGTTTTTAATTTCAGCGTCAGCGATGCCTTCTTCATTGGCCCAGTCTTGAATGGGCAGGTCAAGAGCAAAGAGGCGCAGACATTCTTCATGAAGAGCGGTGGTTTCCCATTGGTCTGCATAGGCATTGGCAGGGATAAACCGCTCTACCAGCAGGTCAATCACTTCGTCCCGCATAGAGGTAATAAAGTCATGCACATCAGTGGCTTCCATGATTTCGCGGCGTTGTTCATAAATGACCTTGCGTTGGTCATTCATGACATCATCGTATTTTAAGAGCTGCTTACGCATATCAAAGTTACGCGCTTCGACTTTTTGTTGAGCCTTTTCAAGGGCTTTGTTGATCCAGGGGTGAATAATGGCTTCCCCTTCTTCAAGACCAAGTTTTTGCAGCCAACTATCAAGGCGTTCTGAGCCAAAAATACGCATCAAGTCATCTTCGAGGGACAGGTAGAATTTGGATCCCCCGGGATCCCCTTGGCGGCCGGATCGTCCGCGCAGCTGATTGTCAATCCGGCGGCTTTCGTGGCGCTCTGTGCCCAAGACAAAAAGTCCGCCCGCTTCTTTGGCAATCGCCGCATCGCGTTTAACTTCGGCTTCAATTTCTGCAATGCGAAGGGCGGCTTTTTCTGTGTCTTCTATATGGGATGTTTCCTCTGCAATGCGCATTTCCAAGTTTCCGCCAAGCTTAATGTCCGTTCCCCGGCCCGCCATGTTGGTGGCAATCGTAACGGCTCCGGGCACCCCGGCTTCGGCAATGATTTTGGCTTCCTGCTCATGGAACTTTGCATTCAGAACCTTATGGGGGATTCCCTTTTGATTCAGCAAGTGAGAGAGAAGTTCTGACTTTTCAATGCTGACCGTTCCCACAAGAATGGGTTGCTTTCGGTCCCGGCACTCTTCGATAAGCTTGCTGATGGCTTCATATTTTTCGCGGGCTGTGCGGTATACTTCGTCATCCATGTCCTTTCGAACGACAGGCTTGTTCGTGGGGACTTCAAGAACTTCTAGTTTGTAAATGTCTGCAAATTCAGCGGCTTCCGTCACGGCCGTTCCTGTCATGCCTGCAAGCTTGGGATAGAGGCGGAAATAGTTTTGATAGGTAATGGAGGCGAGAGTTTGGTTTTCTTGTTGGATTTCAACTTCTTCTTTTGCCTCCAGGGC
>CAZSAH010000035.1:0-17466 GCA_964605015.1 uncultured Alphaproteobacteria bacterium
CTGTGGCAACAAGTCTTGTTGTGACCTGGCTGGGCGCCAGTGTGGGTCGCTATGCGGCTTACCTTGCGGTGATGAGAGGGTTTTTAAGGGAGCTTAAGGGCGAGGACGAGCGCGGGCTCCCGCTTCCACTTGATACAGGAACCCTTGTCTTAGCAAACATCCTTGCTTTTATCAGCTTTATGATCGAAGGAGAGCTTGAGCAAACATCCATCGAAAATAACATGAAGGGCGCTGGCTTTAAGCCACCGCACGCCCATTCCAGCCATCCGTGGGCTCAAAAAGCCCTCAGGGGGCTCTCCATGCTTGTGGGGATGTATTTTGTGCTCCCCTATTTTGTATTGGGATGGATAGCCCTTGAGGACTGGCGCTGGCCTCTTTGGGCGCAAATAGCCAGCTTAGTTCCTTTTTGCATGGCGGACTCTCACTCGAACTATTGGGCGGTGAAAGACACCTACGCGACCTATCCCCACGCCTACGATTGGATCAAAGAGCGGTGTTGCGGGGGACCCAACCCCAACTATAAACGGGATAAGCTCATCATGCTTTTGGATCGCTCGATGAAACTCGTGAAGCGGGCCGATCCTGAGGTCCTCCGAGAGATGGACAGGCTTCTGCACAGGTTTATCCCTGCACAACACACGAGGAGCCAGCATTCGATTCATTAACGCGTCTCTATGCATGAACGTCCTTAGGAGTCATGTCAAAAAAAGACTGATTTTAAACTTGTAGGGATGACTTTTTTATTGATATAGCCTATACAGTGATGCATGATATGTATTATGTGATATGTTATACAAATAATATTTGACACAATTGCCGTATGCAAAAGGGGGGAGGATCCTTTTAGCGGGCGAAGAGATAGGTTTTATGCGACGTCAACTGAGGGTCCGATTTTATGTTTAAGCGTTTTGTTTCTTGCTTGATTATTGTTTCTATTCTTTGGGTCGATGTGGTTGCGGCCATGGACTCCGGAGGGCGTCCGCCGTCTGAGGAGGGCTCTTCCCGTAGTACCGCTAAAAAACGTTCTACTTCGGAATCTCCTCCAAAAGATGACTCTTCCACAAGGGCCTTAACAGACGACTCTCGCTCTCCCCCGAGAGAGGGAAGTGAAAAAGAGCCCCTTTTGAAGCCTAAAGACAGAGCGCTCGTTCCCTCTGTTGCCAGCAGGGCATTGCTAGGCGGATCCGCTGACAGTCTGCCCTCTTTTCCATCCCCTAAGGGTTCAATCCAGGAAGCTTGTAGTCCGCTAGAAGACGACTGGGAATCTGTGGAGGCTCTAAGGGCTCCAGAAGCGCGCCCCGGCGTTCTCTCAAAATTTTGGAGCTGTCTCTCAGGGCTTGGGCGCTGTTTTAGACGGACCCCGGTAGTTGATGGCGTCGATGACGCCGAACGAGACATTGGTGGCCATAGCAGAGCCTCCGAAGAGGAAGCCGCCGCACCCGTGGAGCTGTCTGCAAGAGATCGCGCCATTGATGTTTTTTTTCGAGATGATGAAGAACCCGCTGTGGTCCCTTCTGTCCTAGGGCATGCCGCGGGAAATATACAGGACGTGGAACAAGGGCTTTCCCCTAAGCCCTCCCCCCTTCAGCCCCTTCACAAGATGTTCCAAGACTTATTGCAGAGAGATCCTGGCTTAGCCCGTGCCTTCTTTGACGATTGGCTTCGCGAGAACGAGGATTTCCTCGAGACACCCTGTTGGGATGTTTGCTTACAATTAGAAAAGGCTCATCCCGAGTTTTTCGAGAAAGACTTTCTCCGTGGCCTTGACTCGAATGCCCTTACGGGCTTGACACTGCGCCGCTGGCTCGCCAACTATGGGTTGGGGGATCCAGGCACCCCCGCTACGGGCCCTGAGAAGGCGTTGTGTTACCATTTAAGAAAAGCTGTGAAAGCTACCATTGCCTCTCGCATGTTTGATGACCAGATGCAGAAAAATCGACCCTTGAAGGCCTTTTTAGAGCACTTTGACAAAGTCACCCTTAAAAGAACGTTCACCTGCGCCCAATGGGCCTTGGGCTTCTTCGGTCTTGCTGTTGCTGCGGGAAATGCCATTGCCCAGGGGACGATTTTTTATTATGGACTGGATGCTTTTTTTTATAAGATAGGCTGGGGTGATAATTATGAGGGACAAACCCCCTTCGGTTTATCAGTGGCATATACAACCATGGTGATTGCTTTTTTCGAATCCCTTCCTCGGGACTTGTTGTGGTTTACCGCACTCGGTAACCCCAGTGAACACGCCTTTATAAAAAGAAAGGAAGACAAAGGATTTGCCCTTAACGCTCTCGTCACCTTGAGGCACTATATTGCCGCTCTTCCTGCCATGGCTCTTTCGGTCTGGTATTTATTCGATCCTGAGTACCAAGGGGTTCTTAATGCCAAAGATGAGGGCCTAGACCCGACTCCTTATTGGACTTATTTTGGGTGTTTAGCCGGCCCCTTGGCCCTTGAAGCCCTGGCGCTAACCGTTAAGCGGGTGCGGGAAACGGAGGAAAATTTGGGTCATCGCCACGGTCATTTCAAAGAATGGCTTGCAAGCACCTGGGTAGGACGCACCCGTTTTGCACCCTTTCTTGTCCCTCATGCCCTGTCCCCCCACGAACAGGCCGCGGAAGATTTTATTGAGCACCTTAACCGCGCAAAGAGAGCCATTTTTACGATGGAGCCTAAGGAGGTGGAAGACCTTTATCATCGCGTGCATGCCAACTTTTCCTCAGAAGGGAGGGGAACAGATCTGGAGGGAAGCTTGGCCCTTCGTGTTCTTTTAGAGGCTTCTACTCACGGGAAAGACATTGCCCTCCCCCATTCCCCTGAGGGTGAAGAAGAAACAGCCTCCCCTGCCCCTCACCAAAGTTGGGGAGAAAAACATGCCGTCAAGACAAGCATTGGTGTGACCCTCCTTGCAAGTCCGGGTCGCTATGCTGCGTACTATACTGTTATGGGAGGATTCTTAGAAGCCTTTGGCTGTGAGGGGAAAATCCGTAAGGTATTGGCCCACAGCCTGGGATTTATTTCCTCTGTGATTCAAGGAAGTAGCGAGCAAACGGCCATCGAAGAAAACATGAAGGGTGTTGGTTTTAAACCACCGCATGCCTATTCCAGCCACCCCTGGGCTCAAAAGGCCCTCAAGCGGGCGTCTATGGCCGTGGGGGTTTATTTTGTATTGCCTTATTTGGTCTTGGGATGGACAGCTCTTGAGAAGTGGCCTGTTGAAGCTCTCGTTCCCTTCTTGCTATTTTTTGGAACGGGAGATGGCCATTCAAGCTATTGGGATGTCAAAGAAGCCTATAAAATCTATCCTCACGCCTGTGATTGGGCCAAAGAGAAAATCTGTGGAGGGAAAAGTAATCCTGAGTATAGGCGCGATCAGTTGATGACGGATCTGGATGACCTAACAAAATTAGCCAAGAGAGCTGACCCTCGGGTTATTGAAGACGCGAACAAGCTAATTGTGAATATACCCCAATGAATTGAAGGCACCTTATTGCATTTTCCCCAATTGTCATCCCCGCGAAAGCGGGGATCTAGAGAAAACCTACTCCAACTGGATCCCCGCTTTCGCGGGGATGACAACCGAGAACAAGGCACCTTCACGTGCAATGAGTATAGATAAAAAATCTCCGAATAGGTCTATGGACGATGCGGACGCGGCACAACCGGAGAAGCGCCAAAACGCCCCCCAGAAGACCCCGCACTCTCCAAAGCGCTGCAGACCCTATCAAGAGCTTTATCAAGAGCATCTGGCTCTTTTGGCTTTGACAGTTGAGGGTATTGCTTGCATATATCCTCCAGCTTCTGTTTGCACGCTGCACACTCAGGGGCCTTCAAGAGCTCCTTGGCTTCAGCGAGAAGCTTCTCTCGTGGTGAGGGCGCCTCTTGGCCAAAAACGTTATTTCCACTTACGATGGCAACCGCAAGGGCAGACAAAAGGATCATTTTATTCATTTTGCGTCTCCTTAGCTTAAAAAATTTCAACTCTATTTGTTTTTTATAATAAACAATAATCGTTAAAATACTGTTAATGTATGCAAAAAAATCTCCTTCCTATTACCGCCATGCGACTCCTTAAAGTCGCTACATTCTTGAGCGTTTGTGTATTTACAGGTTTAATTTGGGCGCTGGGATAATGAGTTTAACTCAATAGGTAGGGAAGCCATGGCGCAGTGTGTAATGACAATGAGACCCTGAACGGTCCCTCTTTCAAAGGTGCAGCTCCGACCCACTATTAGTGGGAGATTTTCTATATTTATCAAACCACCTTATTTGTTCCTTCATTGCATCAATAGAATCTATCGCGTCAAATCCGTGGCCGCTTGAATATAAAAACAGCTGTGTTGGCACTTTTCTCCCGTTAAGGGCGTGGTACAGCTGCATGGCTTGAGTTTTATCCACACGTTCATCAAATGCCCCGTGGAGAATAAGCGTAGGAGTCTTGATGTTATTCACATAACTCAGGGGGGAAGCATTTTGGTATAATGCATAATTATCCCAATAAAAGCTGCCAAAATAAGACTCCATGAGTTTGGGCGCATCTGTTAGAGCTATATCGGATATCCAATCGGAAATGCCGGCGGACATCACAGCCGCTTTAAACCGATCCGTGTGTCCAACGGCCCAGGAGACCATGAATCCTCCATAACTATGCCCTGTAATAAAAAGCTGCTCAGGGTCGACTATGCCTTCCTTAATCAAAAAATTTACACCTGCCATGATATCTTGGAAGTCTCCCCCTCCTAAGTCTTGATAATCAAGGGTGCTGAATTTCGTTCCATAACCCGAACTTCCTCGATAGTTAACAGCGAGCGTCGCATACCCCACAGAGCTGAAAACCGCAGGAGAATAGGCGCCAAACCACACGTCTCCAATAAATTGTTCTAATGCAGTTCCTGAAGGCCCCCCATGAATGAAGACAATTAAAGGGGCCTTATGCCCAACTGTATAATTTTGTGGGTAAACGAGAATTCCTTCAACCTCAACACGATCCGAAGAGGTCCATTTGATAGGTTTAGCTTGGATTTGATGCAGGTCAATTTTTTCACTCAATGAGGTTATTTTTTTGGGAACTAAATCTTCTAAGTTTGCTACGTAAACCTCTTTTGGGTCAAACAGGGTTTCCCCTAAAAATGCCATATATTTTTGGTTATGAGAAAAAACAGCCCCATGCACAATAGAAAGAGTTGGAGTTTCTTTGACTGTTATTGCTTTGGACGAGAGATCAACTTCACAAATTTTACGCTTTGTTCCTATTTGTTTGAGGCCTACTAATGCTTGACCACCCTGGGCCCAACCATTAATTTCCCAAAAATCTTTACCTGGAAGGACCGTTCTTTCTTTTGTTTTGAGGTCAACAACTTCAATGTTAGCAAGGCCTACTACGTCTTTTAAAGGAATCACTGGAGATTCTTCTTTGCCGCAATCTCCTACTTTAATGAAGACTATCTTTTGACTGTCTGGTGAAAATATTAAATTAGCAGCAATATTTCTCCCTTCATCTATTTTTTCAAGAGTCCCTTTGCTCACATCCAGGACAGAAAGAAGCAACGGATATGGAAGTTTCCATGTTGATTTTTTTTTGGTGAGAAGAGCCATTTTTTGACTGTTAGGAGACCATATATAGGGAGAACCATCATCTGAATCTGCCATGGTTAGGTCAGAGAGAAGGAGCTGGGGGTTTCCAACAGGTAAAAAATCCTCATCTACCTTTTGCAAATAAAGACGTTGCGTTCCACCTTCCTGGTCTCCCTCAATGACTTGGATAGAAGGCTTTACCTTCTGATCTACAACAAAAAAAACAAAGCTTTTCCCATCTGGTGCGAAGCTATACCCCTGACCCTCATTTGGTAACTCTTGGACTTTTGTTTTTTTGTGAGAGAGGACATTTTCAACAAACAAACTCCATTGTTTAGTTTTTCTATCATAATTTAGATAGGTAAAGTTTTCACCTGTTCCTATAAAAGAAGATTTCTTACAAGAAATGCCTTCTTCCCCAACAATTGTCTTCTCCAATGTTTCATTATTGACTAAAAGGCATTGGGTGGAATTGTTAAAATCGCCGGTTTTTGTGAGCTTTGCGTAGTTCACTTGGATGATCGTATATTTTCCATCCGAGGAAATATCTCTTATGTTTACTGTAGGAGACTTCAGAATATCCTCAGGCGTCCATAAGGGAGCGATGATGGAGGGGGCCGCTCGAATCATGTTTGTTGAACTTAGAATTACAGACAAAAGAAAATAAAAAGAAAAGACAAACCGAATTTCTTGCTTCATGTATTTGTTAAGCATTTTCTCCCCCTTTTTTATGGTGAGAGGGAGTGTGATCAAGGTCTAAATAGGTTTCTAGCCACTCTTGAAGCTCTTGAATGCCCAAAAGAGTGGCAAGAGGAGCATTGAAAGACCCAGGTTGGTCCTCATAACTCACCATTTTTACAGGAACTCCCAGTATTCTGAGAGAAAAATAAAGTTCTTGGCCTTGAGTAGCGAGCACATTTCTATCATTTTTTCCATATTGCAAAAGGATCGGTGTGTTGGCTTCTTTAATATGAGAAAGAGGAGACCGCGCTCTCCACGTTTTCCAATCTTTCCAATAGGGCCCTCCCATAATGGTTTCTAAGAGGGCTGGAGAGGCTGTTGTCCCAACCTGTGAGATAAGGTCAGTGATACCTTGCACAACAATCACTGCCTTAAACCGATTCGTTTGTGTTGAGGCCCATGCTGCTGTGTATCCCCCATATCCCCGCCCCCAAAGGGCAAGCTTGTTGGGGTCAACTTTTTTCTTGTCGATTAAGTCATCAATCCCACTCATTATATCTTCATAATCGCCACGTCCTAGCTCTTTGAAAATGCCTTGCCTCAATGAAACGCCATACCCATTGCTTCCTCTCCTATTGGGGATAAAAATGGCATATCCTTTTTTAAGCAAAGCAGAATAGGAGAGAGGCAAATTACTCAGATCACCAAGATAGCTAACTTGAGAATCCGCACTCATATAATCATGTACAATTGTGATGAGTGGAAATGATTGGGATTTAATCCCGGATTTAATCCCGGACTGAGTCCGGGACTCAGTCCCTGAAATGCTTTTCTGAGATGTTTGGGGGGTAATAAAAAGCCCCTCAAGGGTGAGCTGATCATCTTTGGACTTCCAGCGAATGGTTTCCACGGCAAAATCGTTTTTAAGGACAGGCTTTTGAGACGCGACAATCTTTTTGGGCTGAAACTGATCAACAGGTGTGATGTACCCTTCAGAGGGTGTCTTAAGGTCCGTAGCAGCATAGCTTATGGTGTCCTTTGAGGGACTGAGGGTCACATTGCTTAGAGATAAGCCTTCGCTTGAGGAGTCTTGCGTGAAGCGCTCGAGTACTTTTCCGTCAATGCCAATTTTGTAAATCTGATCAGAGTTTCCCTCTCTATCTGTCACATAAAGAGACTTACTATCTTTGCTCCATCCCACAAGAGTGGGAAGTTCATTGGGTGTTTTTGCAAGACACTGCTGCCCATAGCTTCTTAAGTCAGTGATACAAACGCGAGACGCGTCCATCCCATCAAGACGAATAGGGTGTTGGGCGTTTTCAGGAAGCGCATTGGTTACATAGGCAACAAATTTTCCATCAGGGGAGATGAGAGGAGGACCATACCTCCCTTCACCCTTTTTTATGGTTTGGTTTTTTTTAGTTGCTATAGAAACAAGGCTGAGTTGAGAAAATTGAGAGCGCTTTTGATCAACGAGAACGGAATGATTTATGACAAGGCTTTGGCTATCAGGAGACCAACTAAATGGGATATCAGTAGCCTTATCAAAGGCAAGGGAAGAGAGGAGAAGAACAGGATTGTGGGCTTCTCTTTTCTCGTTGAGATCAAGCACGTAAAGTTTGAAGAGCAGGGGCGCTCTTATGCTATAATCTATTTTTAAGGAATCCTCAAAACGATCGCTTTTTACGATAAACACAACTTTTTTGCCATTAGGAGACCATCGATACCACTCAATATCATTTTCTAGCTCTGCTACTTTCCGAGGCTCAGAGCCCAGAAGCGTACTTGCCCATAGGCTCCGAAATTTATCTCCTTGGCTAAGATAGCTGATTTCCTTGGAATCGCTCATCCACGTTAGATCTGCAATGGATTGTTTGTTTTTAAACTCGGTTGTTTGAGGATTTTCAGAACCGTCGTTTCTCATAATAAAAAACTTCTCTGCCCATTCGCTCTCGCCCCCCTCATCCGATGAAGAAGTCTGGAGAAAGCGATAGGAAAAAAGAAGGTGCTTGTTATCAGGAGAGATCTCCATCTGAAAAATATTCTGAGTTGCCAGTAATTGTTGCTGAACATCCTGTTGCAGAGGAGTGTTTTCCTGCGTTTTGGCATGTATAGGGATCAAGCTCGCTATAAGGACGACAAAACATGTATGCCTCAAAAGTCTAAAAACTGTCACCTCTTAATCCTCTTTCTTGGGTGAAGGTGAGTAGTCTATCCTGCCAATGGTGAATAAGAAGTTAATGGGCTAAAATTTATTAAATACACTGGTCTCATAAAGACCAAAGCCGAGCCCCATCTCTTTATGAGAAATGAAATTGTTTTTAATTTGGAGCAACATTTTCTCGTGAAAAGAACGCTGCTTGGCCATGACATCCTCATCTTCCTAAAAGAAGACGATTCCTGAGACCACCGTTTAAATCACTCAGTGATTCAAACAATGAGAACTCAAGGTGGGTAAGGTCGCCCTTTTCCACAGGTTCCTGCTTCGCTGAGAAAACTCACGCTTTCTCTCCACAGGCTAAGACGGACTGCCCGACCGCTTGACTGATCATAGAGACATTCTCTTAACAAAGTATTAACAAAATTCTTTTAAAGTGCTTCTAAGATTAAAATTAAAAAAGAAAAAGCCATCTTGAACGTCCACATGACCGCACCTTCACCTACCAATTTTTTCCTGCTTCAGTTGGGATAAGCTTCTCTTAAGGATTTTGCGGTAGGAGAAAAAGGGGCACACTTTTGTGACAAGTTCCTCTCTTTCCTTGAGAGAAAAAATTTATTAAACACACTACCCCCGCATAAGATCACAGGAGCCCCCAGCCCTTGAAAAATGCGATTATTTTTTAATTCGGAAAGAATGTTCTTTTTTGAAAGAATATCATTCTCCTCAAAACCCCATTTACACTTACAAAAACAAACGCAAGCAAAAGAGAATTTGACATCCTCATCTCCCTAGAAAGAGACGATTCCTAAGACCACTATTTGAACCACTCAGTGATTCGCATTGTGAGAGCTCAGGGTGGTGTAAGGTCGCCCTTTTCCACAGGTTCCTGCTTCATTGAGGAAACTCATGTTTTCTCTCCACAGGCTTAGACGATCTGCCCGACCGCTTGACTGATCATAGAGACATTCTCTTAATAAATTATTAACAAAATCCTTTTAAAGTGCACCTAAGGTTGAAATTAAAAAAGCGAAAGCCAACCATGCTTATTAGAAAATCTTATAAAGTTAAGCTTAAAATAACTCCTAAAATAGAGACTCAATTTTCTATTTTTGCGGGATGCTGCCGGTTTGTGTGGAACAAAGCCTTAGGAATATGTTTAGAGCGCCTGAAGAACAAGCAAAAAATCCTTTGGTATTGTGAGTTATCTTTCTGGCTTACGCGATGGAAACACTCTGATGAGTATGGTTTCTTAGCAGAATGCCCTGCTGCTTCTCTTCATCAAAAACTAAGGGATTTAGAGAAAGCTTTTAAACACGCGTTTGATAAAAATCTGCCAACAAAAAAACTTCCCAAAATGAAAAAGAAAGGGGTTTGTGAGAGTTTCCGTTATCCCCAGCATTTTAAAATTGATAACAGAAGACTCTATCTTCCCAAAATAGGCTGGGTAGGTTTTTTTAAAACTCAAGAAATTGTGGGCATCCCTAAGAACATTACCATTACACGGCGTGGAAATAGCTGGTTTGCTGCTATTCAGGTTGAGCAAGAGAAAGAGATAGCTGAACATCCCCATCCTGAAAAAAGCTTAACGGTACGTCTTGGGGTCCGGTCTTTTCTTGCAACGCCAGACTCTGAGCTTTTGGATTCTCCCTCTGCTTACCGGAGCAATATGAAAAAGCTTGCTAAGTTACAAAGAAAACTATCAAAAAAACAGAGGTTCTCAAAAAATTGGGAGAAAAGCCTCTCAAAAGTGAGGGCTCTCAATCAAAAAATAGCGAATATACGGCATGATTTTCTTCACAAGACATCTGCAAAAATTAGTAAAGAAAATGCCACTGTTTTTATTGGAGATCTTGATATCAAAGCCTTAACTAAATCAGCCAAAGGGACGCTTGAGAAGCCTGGAAAAGACGTTAAAGTAAAGTCTGCTCTTAATCGCTCCATATTGGATCAAGGATGGGGAGAATTTGCGCGACAGCTTGACTACAAACTGAAGTGGCAAGGCGGTCAGCTTGTTAAAGTAGATCCAGCCTACATCAGCATGACATGTTCCCAGTGTAACCATGTTGGGGAAAAAAGTGTAAACCAAACATTCAGTTGCAGTCACTGTGGGTTTACAGAAGCAAAAGCCGTAAACGCAGCGAGCAATATTCAAGCGGCCGGGTTCTTAGCCTGTGGAGAGAAGGCGTGAACTCTAAAGAAGTGTACATACGCCCGAACTGTGAGGGTTGGGTTGGCAAAATCTTAATTTTTAGCATGATAATGCTTGTGACTGTGATCGCCCCCCTATGGGCTAAGGGAGACGATAAGGGGTCTTTGTTGGAGGCTGTTCAAAAGCAATTATGGGCCACGCGCTCTATCTCTCAGATTCAGCTTTCTCCTGATAATAAGAACCTTCTTCTTGTGTATAGCTTTCCGCGTGAGTTTGTGTCGGAAGGAAAAAAAATGAGCGAATGGGCAACAAAGATTGTCATTCGGAATCATTATGCGTCTGAAAAATCTCATGATGTCGAATTTTCATCTGAAGAGAAGATTTTTTCTCCAGACTGGACACGGGACTCCCAAGGGGTGAGCTACCTCAGCAAAGGGGACAAGTTTATCAGCCTATGGGTCAGTCCCCCTCATGCCTTTAAATCTCGAAAGATTCTGGAGGGTGAAGATGATATCGTAGAGTACAAATGGTCTGTGAATGGCAAGAAGCTGGCTGTTTTAGTGAAAGTGCCTATTCCTCAAGATCCTCTCAAAGTCGTTGTTAGTACAGGTGATTTGCAGTTTTATAAGCTTTATGTTGCTGATGTGGCTAACAATGTTAGTGACAATGTCACTGACAATATGAGCGTAAGCTCACCCACCCTTCTGGCGTCTTCTCTTCTTTTTACAGGCAATAGAACGGGAGAGTTTAGCTGGTCCCCGGACAATCAACATATTGTCATCAGCCATCGTCCCCTCGTGAAGGGAGAGCCTTCCGAATTTCTCCACATAAGCCTCATTTCCCTCAAAGACAAGACGTTTAAAACGATAGAAAAGGGAGAAAGAATGTATTTTTCTCCTCTTGTGTCTCCGAACGGACAATTTGTCGCCTATACTACAAATGATCTTCCTGAAAATGCACAGAATCCTATGCGCTTTTATGGAATGACTGCTTCCCGGGTGTGTGTGACTGATTTGAAAAGTTATGGAAGGCAGTGCCTGGCCCCAACACCCAATGAATTCCCCAGTATTGTGGGGTGGACGCAAGATAGCCAGACTCTTTTGGTCACAGACCAAGAAGGAAATGCAGATCACATTTATGAGCTTGGGATTGATGGGAAAGCCTTTCGTCGCTTAACGCAAGGTTCATTTTTGTTGGGGAGCGTTTTTCTCAATCCTCCTGGAAATTTTGTCAGCTATGCTGCAACAGATCTGAAAACGCCAAGCGAAGGATATGTCACACCTGTTGCTCCGTTTCAGCCTAAAAAAGTCATTTCTTCTTCTGAAGCGTTTCTCAAAGATGATTTTCGTGCTGAAACCGTTCACTGGAAATCTAAAGACAACAAATTTACCCTTGAGGGGCTTTTGATCTCTCCAAACGCCAAGGGTCCTCTTCCCCTCATCACTATTCTTTATGATTACTTCAGCACGATTCCGGCTTTAGACTATGTGGGGAATTTGAATAAGAGTCCTCTTGCCTATGCAGCCTTGCTTGAAAGGGCTACGCCCTCTTTATTCCTAACAGAAGAGGCAGCAATGGATATGGCGTCCAGTTTAGGCAAGCCCTCTTCAAAGAGCTCGGGGCGGGGGATTACGATGACGTGATGGGCGGCATTGACGAATTGATTAAAAATAAAAAGGCAGATCCACAAAAGCTCGCTCTGTGGGGAGAGGGGTATGGGGGATATGTGGCCGCGTGGGCTTCAACACAAACGGACCGTTTTAAGGCCTTTGCCATCATGGACGGCATGACCAATCTTATCTCCCAACTCGGGACAATAACATCTCCAAATCTCTTGGAGAGCGTTATGGGAGGGCCTTATTGGAAGGATTGGGCTTTATGGAGAGAAAGGTCTCCTCTGTCCCATAAAGACGCCTACCCTTTTACAATATGGGATGAGTGCTGACAAAGTTTCGAATTGGCAAGGAAGAGAGTTTTATTACCCTCTCAAAATCTCAGGAATCCCTGTTAAAATGGTGACCTACGCGGACCAAGGTGACTCTTTTGATTCTCCTCACGTTACCCTCCTGGCCCTTCAAGATCTTGGCGCCTGGTTAGATAAGTATTTGGGTTCTCAAGACAAAAAAGGAAATTAACAATGCTTCAGAAACTATCCTTTCTTTTATTCTGTCTATTCTCAATAAGCCTGGGGCAAGCTGCAGATCAAAAGTCCCCTTTATGGACACCTGAGGACGTTGTAACGTACCCTGTTCTGACGATGGGTGGGATCTCTTCTAATGGAAAGTATACGCTCATGGAAGTCTCTTACACATTCCTCGAAAAAGAAGGCCCTCTTAAGTTCACAGAATGTGTTTTGATAAACAACGACACCTTAGAAAAGAGACCTATTGGAAATAAAGAGATGACATGCAGCCAACCTCATTTTATAGGAGAGGGAGAAAAATTCACTTACATCCTTTTCAATAAAAAAACAGATACATCGACGTTGTTTGTTGAAGGCCCAGGATCTCAACAAAGAAAAATCCAAGAATTGGCAAAAGATTTTGTAAATTATGCCTTTGCACCAGATGGAAAAAGCTTTGCTTTTAAGACGCAGGAAGTCTTGACGACTTTTCTACGAGTCATAGAGGGAGAAGGTAAAGATGAAAAACGCTCAAGCCTCTCTCTTCAAAAAGTAGATGGGGAGTTCCAATGTGTTGGAAAACCTAACCACCTTATTTCATACATAGAGGAGACACGTTTAGACTCTTCTTCCTACGTGTGGGCGCCCAATAGTCAAAAAATGGCGATCCTAACTCAAAAACCTGATTGGAGATATCCTCTTCTCACTTCCCTCTCTGTTCTTGATGTCAATAAAGGCACCCTGGAAGCCATAGACGAAGGAAGAACCACATTCTTGAACTTAATATTTTCGCCAGATAGCCAAAATATAGCTTTTATCAAAGGAGGGAGCTTAAGTGAACAAGTAGCTCTTGTAAAACCCTTCAAAGATACTGCTATCTCTACCATTCAGATTGTGGATCTCAAAACAAAAAAAAGAAAGTCCCTGCCCGCAGAGGATCTTTGGGGGATTGCCGGATGGACTGATGATGGACAAACCTTGATTGGCAACAAACAAGTCGGAACAAAGATAAAAATTTACACGTATGATATTCACTCTAAAAAACTAAGTTTTAAGGAAACCCCAGGCCTTTCCTATATTTACGATCTCGCTCTTTCTCAAAACCAAAAATATCTTGGGTTTTTAGGAGAAAACTTCTCTCACCCACAGGAAGTCTATGTTGCAAATCTTGAAGATTTTCACCCTAAAAAAATAAGTGCCCTTAATGAAAAGATTGATCTGAGCCCAATTCAAGCCAAGTCCATCAAATGGAAATCCTTTGATGGTACCAAAATCGAGGGGATACTTGTTTATCCTCAAAATTATACAGCTGGAGAAAAAGTTCCTTTAATTGTCTCTCTCCATGGCGGCCCTTCAGGAGTTGAATCAGAACAATTTATTGGCGACACCTGGTTTGGCCCCTATTCCCCTGCTGTCTTCAGCTCTCAAGGATATGCAACCCTTTTCGTCAACTATCGAGGGAGCCTGGGCTATGGAAGAGAGTTCATGATCCTCAATGAGAAAGACTTCGGAGGAGGAGATTTCAAAGATATTATGGCCGGCGTGGACTTTCTGGTGAAAGACGGGATCGCTGATCCAAAACAGCTTTTTATTACCGGACATAGCTATGGTGGTTTTATGACGGCTTGGGCCATTGGGCACACGAACCGTTTCAAAGCGGCTGTCATGAAGGCAGGGATTTCGGACTGGACCTCCAGTACGGCCTTAACGGATACCCCAACAGGAATGGAGAGTTACTTTGGCAACTTTTATTGGGATAATTATGATTTATACAGAAACGCCTCTCCCCTAAGCTATGTGAATGACATCATAACCCCCACGCTGATCATCCATGGAGGGGAAGATAAGCGCGTTTCCTCCTCTGAAAGCGAACGGATGTGGCAAGCTTTGAGTACCAAAAAAGTCCCCACCCAATACTTGTTGTACAAAGGGGAAGAGCACGGGATCTCCTCCCCTTTAGCTCAAATTGATGCCATGAAAGAACAGCTCAAATGGTTTGAGAAATATAGAAAGTAGAGGTGGGCGTGCTGTGAGAGTTGACCATCGACAGGCTTGGGGAGAGTGTTTCCCCCTTTGTTTTATCCCTTTTTTACTGATATAAAGTCTTAAGCAACAAGGAAATGTATTATGTTTTTTATCAGATGGTCTTCACTTTCGCTTCTTCTCATGTCCACTCCCCTCTTGGTATCTGAGGGTTACACTATGAACCCTTCTCATCAGGTCGCTGACTCACAAGACAGGCCTTCTTCTTCTCGTGCGCCAAGGCTTGATGTGATTTCACCAGAAATGGCTGGGATCCAACAACAACTCACCCAGCACAATCAGAGGTATCCCCACCTTGCAGAAGGAAGACCAACGATCCGAACGCGAGAAGATTTTGAGAATGCTAAGGCATATCTCTCCCTTATGGAACAATATGCCGTTGGGCTCAGGGGTATCATCCTTGCTTCTCTGGCAAACCCCATCGCTATAGATTATTCTTTGCGGTGTGAACAGGCACTTATTCCCTACATTGTAACGCTTAGGGGAGACTCTTGTTTAGCCTTTCGCTCACAAGAAGACGATGATCTTCTCGCCAAGGCTTTCTATGAGAGCCATTTCCGCTTGGGGGCAATAAGGCTTATGGAGTTTATGCTTCCTTTAGAGAAAAATCCCCTTGATCAAAACACAAGGAAAATAGCAGACGAGATTTTTAAAATTCAATCCATCCTCTCTCAAAGTTCAGACCCTCATTATTTGCATGATTTTCAAAAATACATTCGCCTACACAGTGCAGTTTTGTTTTCTCAGCTAGAGACCCGTCACCCCCATATTCTCACCCATCCCTTTATCCAAGAAAATCCAGCTTTACGCGAGTCATTCATAGAGGAGAAGAAAGAGCTCAACCACGTTCTCAGAAGCATTCCGACAACAAAGTTAGAAAGCCTAAAAGAATCTTATGACCTTTATTTTTCCGCAAAAACGTACACGATTCTTCTCACCTTCAACGATATTTTAAAAGACTCTCCCCCCAATGCCCCGAAACTATTCAAAGATAACTTGCAGGATTATTTGGAGCTTGAGCGAGAAGGATTGCGATTTAAAGCCAAACTTATACCACAGAAAGAATCAGAGGAAGAAACAACCCTAAGCACAGAGACTCTTACAGAGTTTTATGATTTTATGACTGAAAGATTAAAGAATCTGCCTCAAAAAGACCCTGTTGGGTTGTTACCCAACATAATCGTGGCCCTCGTTGCAGCGGATAAAAAACCAGAGGCGCTCAAACGCCTCGATGTGTTGGAACATCTTCTGCTTAAAAAGGGAGCTTTATCCCCTCATTTCATTCAATTTCGAGCTAAAATTAAAGCCATGTGCTCAAATTTTGAGGAAATTAACCGTCTTTATGCAAGACAAATCTCTGGCAGTTCTGAACGACTGCCCTCTTCTCCTCCCTTAGCCCTAGACGCAGCCCCTCCGATCAAAAAAAACAAAAACCAGCGTAAGAGAGCAAACAAACAGAGGCGTGGAAAAGAAGCCAAAGCATCATCAGCAGCACTCCTTGAGCAAAGGCCTCTCTCTCCCCCAGAAGGGTCCGTTGAGAGTGACGCAGAAGAGGCCACAAACACACAAGAATTGCCTCTTTCACCCCCTATAGAAGCTCGTCTGACCCCAGAGAAAGAGGCAAAACATGAAAGACATTTAGCAGCAGAGCATCTGAGAGAAGTCGCTCGCCTTTCAACTGTCGCGACGGGAAAACAGGAAGCCCCTTATCTCGCAGCAGACCTTCCAACAGAAATGCCTGTAAAAACAGCCGCCCTTCCCCTTGTCTTCAGTTTTAGCTCAAAAAGTTATGACGTACTCAATAAACTTTTTGCAGATGATTGGAAAATCTCTCGCAAAGATATTGAAACGTTTTTCGAGGAAATCAGCCAAGACGTTGACAAAACAACAGGATCTTCCCACCACATTATTCGCATTTCACAAGGTATTGCCATTCTCAAAGAGGGGAAAACCCTTGGGGTGATCTCGGATCTCTCCGCGGATATGGAAGGGCACATTAGCTTACCAACATGGACAAAGATCGTCCCTCATTATACGCGCAAAGACGTGCTTACCCTAATAGGCCTTATGGGCATCACCAAAGGTAACTACACAAAGGGCCGCAGCGTTGTTTATAAGGCTTTACAGAAGTCTTGAACGATACGTTTTTCAAGGCTCAAGCGCTTCCCGCGGTAAGCTGCCCCACTTTACTTCCAAACACCTGAGCGGCTTGTCTGAGTGGCTCATCCGCTAAATGCGCTGCGCGTTTTATCTTTGCCGGTCCATGCTCCAAAGCAATGCTCCTCACATCGATAGCCCCATTCCATAGTCTCGTGCGTTTTCTTCAATGGCACGAGTGGATTTTTCTGTTTCATAAGGCTTTGTGCGGGTTTGGGATTGCAAATAACTCTGCTCACTATGCGGAAACTCTTTAAACCCAGAAAGATCCTTGCCTTGAGAGGCCATCTCTCGGAACTGTAGGTCTTTGGAAAAAGCCTCTTCTACGAACACGAGAAAGACCTCAGTTACAGCCATAGTCAAACCATTTACATGGTTGCAGTCCGAGCATGCCCTGTGTTCCTTGTTTTTTGTTCCGTTCTTGCGCGACATAGTCTGCGCCCAACTATCTATCGCCCTTCACATTCCCGACAGCGTAGCATTTCCCTGTGGGCGGTAAGAGTCGAGCGCCTGCCACACCCCAGCAAATATAACCGTAAGAAAGAGCAGAGAACAGAATATGCATGTGTTCCTGCATGTATCCAT
>CAZSAH010000036.1:0-16703 GCA_964605015.1 uncultured Alphaproteobacteria bacterium
TTGGTATTTTTTGGGTTGCAGAAATACAGAATAAGATCGTTGGCTTTATTCGAGGTCAGCTGGAAGTCCCTCCAGAGGTGTACAACCCAGGAGGACTCACCCTCATGATTGATGATTTCTGTGTTGAATCGCCTGGTCTTTGGCCGACCGTTGGGAGACAACTCCTGGACGACATCAAGGCGCAAGCGAAACAAGAGAGCGCGTTCCAAGTCGTCGTTGTCTCAGGCCATCATGATGAACCTAAGCGGCAATTCTTGAAAAACCAAGGGCTAGGGATTGCGTCTGATTGGTTCGTGGGAGAGATCTCGTGAATTGCCTTTATTCGCGCCCTACTCGACAACTGAAACCTATTTTTTCACCCAATTGGCTCCTTTAAGAAGGGGCGCATATAAATCTTCTTCCATAGAAATAATAACACTTTGTTTTTCTGCAAGAGTCGGCGGGCGGTTGAGGAAAGAAACCTTTGGGGCCTCGCTAATCATCGCCAAAGGCGTTTGCTCATTGCCTTCTCCCATCACCAAAACGGCAGCTGTTGCCAAGGCATCGAGAAGGTTAATTTGGGTAACGCGCAAGGGTGTTCCATAAAGGTCGGGCTTGCCGATGTATGAGTAAAGAGGGTCAAAGCCACACCAGCCCAATCCAATTCCCGTAACCCCACGCCGCATGGGTGTCGTATGGCTATCGGTGATAAGAATCCCCAAATGCGCAAGGCCATGCTTCTCCCTTAGATAATTCCATAAATGGATCGCCGTTTTTTGAACATCTTGGGGATACAAAATATAGACCTTGTCTCCATTGGATTCATCAATACCTGCTGAAGGGATTAGAATGTTGTCCTTAAGGGTTAAATAAAGGCCATAGGGATTTTCCTTCGCTTGGAGAACGGCATCCGCTTCCTTTTTAACCAAACCCTCTTTCGAAATACTTGTCTTTGAAATGGCACGCCCCTGACAAAGGCTGAGAATTTTTGACGTTATGACGAGAATCGTCTGTTCCGAGAGGATCGGAATATAACGCTCAAGGATTTTCTCTAAGGACTCGCCTGGTTTAATCCGATGGGTTTGAATGGCCTTAACATGCATGGATCACCATCATCCCATCAAGGAATCCCCACAAGAGCTTCGCTCCCCTTTCCGCTCCTTGTGAGGCTTTCTCTTGGTCAGCTTGACCCAAATCATTGAGAAGGCTTGCTATCTCTGCGGCATGCCATTCGTCCGCCTCCTTATGAACATTGAAAAATTGTAAAGTACGCTTGTCCTCTATGTCGTAATGCTTCTTTAACCCCTCAATTTTAGAGTGAGCCACGTCTGGTGTTTGACGTTCATAGGCATAGAGAGCTCCCAGACCTGTGGAAAAATCTGATCGCGTAAGGTCAAAATACCCCTCAACTAAGGCATCTGTTGTCTTGAGCTGAGGCGATTGGCTGAGGTTAGCTCTTGAAACCCCCACCCCTTCCGCAAAACGTTGCCAGAGTTCGGGGTGATTGTCCTCCCCTTTCTCTTCTTCAAGAAGATTATCCAATAAAACTTGCCGCATTTTGAGGGTTGGGCACAGAGAATGAATAGAGCTAATATACCGAGGAAAGGCTGCAACATGATGATAGTATTCCATCGCATAAATTTGGAGTGTTTCTTTTCTTAAAGCTCCTTCATTCCAAGCCTGATAAAAGGGATGATTTAATAAGTGCCAATGATTTAATTGTTGATGAAGGGATTCAGATAAGGTCATTTTCTTCTCCTTTAGGATTTTTAAGGTGATAAATCGTGTAATTTTCAGTGCGTTTCAGGATTGTTTGGGGCCAATCCTGAAAAAACTTCAAATTTAAAGAGGCGTCTCCTTCATAAGATTGATGGATTTTAGTTAAAATAAAGTCTGTCAGAAGTTCATTTTCCAAGAAAAGATGGGCGATTTCTGCTCCCCCAATCATAAATATTTTCTGAGTTTTCAACTGATTGATATGGGCTAAGAAGCCTTCTATAGAATTCACAGATGTGTACTCTATGTCGTTGTTTGCACAAGGTTTTGTTTGTTGACGAGAAAACACAATCGGAATGCATCCTTTGAGGAGGGTGCGGGGCATGGCCTCAAACGTTTTGCGTCCCATAACAATAACATGCCCATGGGTGAGTGTACGGAAATGTTCAAGCTCATCTGCATAATGCCAGGGCAACCCCCCTCCCTTTCCAATCACACCGTGTGGGTCGGTTGCCATAATGCCAGTAAGGTTCATGAAGTTCCTCCTTTGAGACTGGCCTGGGCCACAAAAAAGCGCATATGATGGGCCACATTATGAACCCGCAAGAAGTTAACTTTATGCTGCAAAAGAGCAGAAATGGCGATGGTTTCGATATCACGATCAGCAGCTTCTGCTTTTGTAAAAGAAGCCATAAAGGATTTTCTAGAATGGCCCACTAAAATTTTACATCCCCATTTCTTTAAGGATTCTACATCACGAAGGAGAGAGAGGCTTTGAGAGGCAGACTTTCCAAACCCAATGCCGGGGTCAATAATGATTGAGTCTTGGCTAAACCCCATCCTCAACAGCCGTTCAATCCTTTTTTCTGCCCATTGACTTATGGTGTCAGTCAGAGAGGAATTATCAGGAATAACCCTGTTTTTTTGGGGAGGGATGCCAAGGGAATGCATGATAACCAAAGAACATTGATGACTAGCAATAAGCTTGAGCGTTGCATCGTCTAAATCCCCCTTTACATCGTTAATCCAGGCAACGGAATACTGTTCCAAAACCTTACGAATGACCTTAGGCCAGAAGGTATCAATACTGATAGCAAGGGAGCCTTCTTTCATAGATGGCGAGAGATCATCAAGAACAGGCTTTAACCGTTTGAATTCTTCTTCTGGTGAGTGTATGTGAGCTCCAGGCCTCGTTGATTGGGCTCCCAGCTCAACAATGCTTGCGCCTTCTGATGAGAGCTTCAGCGCTTGGGTAACAGCTCGCTCTCTCTCCTCATACAAACCGCCATCCGAGAATGAATCTGGTGTGAGGTTCACCACACCAACCAACTGAGGAGAGAGGACAAAAGTCTGTGAAAAAGAATCCTCGGTGGGGGTCGTTTTGTGGTCTCTTGTAGGATCCATCATTTTAAGCAAATGAAGTAAAAAAGGCCTGTTGTTGAGTTCTGGATGCGGGATGGTGAGATGGGGTGTGTTGATAACAAAGTCATCCCATAATAAAATATCTAAATCAATAAGACGTGGCGACCATCTTTCATAAGCCTTGGGTCGGCCCATTTCATATTCAATTTGCTTTAATCCTTGAAACAGATCTTCTGGATAAAGATCACATTGCCCCCCTACAATCATGTTTAAAAAGGGTTTATTCCATTCAAGCGGGGCGCCATCAGGTAAAATACTTTCTGTTTCTAAAACAATCGAACAGGTTACATTTGTTAGGTAACGCTCCTTTAAGAGAGCCACTGCTTTGTTAAGAGAGGCTAAGCGATGACCTAAATTAGACCCAAGAGAGATGTAAATCATATTGCACCTCCTGGTTCTTTCGGCCTTTCAGCATAGGTAAAATAGATACCACCATGCACGCCAGGAACGGGTGGGTTTATTTTATGAGCCGTGACTGTAATCAGGGAGATGCTGTCTCTTTTTGCGCCCAACATAGCGTCAATCCCCTTGTGCACCTCGGATGTAAGATGTTCAATTAAATTGAATCGCTTGTGTTGACACAAATTTTGGATACGCTTGACCGTTTCCAGGTAACAAACCGTATCTTCAAGTTGATTCGTCAGAAGCCCGAGAGGAGGAGATTTAAAGGTGAGGTCAATATTAAAACTGACTAATTGAGGATGGTGCTTTTCTTCGTCACTACATCCTAGATGAACCCAGATTCTTAAATCTGAGATAAAAAGTTTACAGACTGGGGATTGATTGAAATTATACCTCGTTTTTTATTATCAATCCCTGGATGGCACAGTCCATTTGATTTGTCAATGAGCTGCTGGTCACATTCCACGGTAAACGCATCAAAATAGGTGGCTGAACAAAGAGCAAGAGAGGCCGCTCTTGAGCTTTCAACAGAGATTATGGAAAAAGCGATCAAACTGCTAAGGTTACATAAAATTAATTTTAGGTTAATTTTAGGTTTTACAGCGCAAGTGAAATCTTTTATTGTGACAGTGAATTGTAAGAGAGGAAAACCGATAGGTAATTTATGTCGCATACTATTTTAGCCCAACCTGAGACAAAAGATGCTCTCATTGTGACCCTCAATAGCATGGGGTACATGCTCTCTCAGCTTGAAAAGTACAATCAAGCATTTGTAGATTTCGCGCCACTTGCGCCAGGCCCCGTTCTGGACATTGGGGCTGCGTACGGATTGGCAACAATTCCCGCCCTTGAACGGGGGGCTTTTGTAATTGCCAATGATCTTGATGAAAGACATTTGAACATTCTTAAAAACAAAGTGCCGCCGTCGCTTCTGGATCGTCTTGAGCTTAAGCCAGGACGAATGCCAACCGAGGTTGATTTTGAAGAAAATAGCCTAGGGGCTGTGCTCGCCTCGCGTGTTCTTCATTTTCTTGTTCCAGAAGAATTAGACCTATGCTTGGAAAAAATATTTAAATGGCTAAAGCCGGGAGGAAAATTTTTCTTTTTATCGTCTTCTCCTTATATAGGTGGCTTCCGTAAATTCTTGCCAACATATGAAAAGCGCAAAGCGGAAGGCCAAAAATGGCCAGGGGTGCTTGACGATATCCCTTCCTGCACTCCTGAGCGAGCCCATGAGTTGCCCCGATATATGCATCTTCTTGATGAAGATGTTATTACTGAGTCTTTCAGTAAGGTTGGGTTTGTCATCGAAGACATAGGCTATAGCCCCGCCATTGAGGACCATCCTGAAGATATGAAGTCCGATGGAAGAGAGCAAATTGGCGCCATAGCTGTTAAAAATTAGGGGGGTGAGGCAACTGACCCCTTCGTTATGCTTGACCTCATGGGTGATTAAAGATAGCATAGTTTTGAGAGAAATCAAGTCCAGAGTGGAGCTTTTTTTGTTCTTTTATTTTACAAAAACTCTAAAGCCTATTGTCTTAACGGACTAAACCCTAACATTTGGCTTGCAATAAGTTCAAATGATTCTTGATCAATTTCTAAAAACCCATATCTAAAAACAGAACCCCAAGATTTTTTGTTTTTGATAAAAGGCAGGCTAGGAATCAGAGGCTTGATATCAATATGTTGCGCCTGCAGATAGTTGATATTTCGCCTAAAGGGTTTGAAACCATTTTCCATTTCAACTTGATAGGGGGGATCATCTTTGACGATACCGATCGCTGTAAATTTCTGATAGAGAGCAGACTCCTCCATCCTATGCTTTGAGGAATAATAAATTACAAAATCTCCTTGAGAGAGGCGCTTTGCGGGGGATGATTTACCATGGCAAAATTGGCAGATGCCAAGCTTTATCCCATTTTCAACATGCTCTTTACACGCCACTCCTATCCAAAATTTAGTCATCTGCCATTAATTTCCCTAAAATTTGGATCAGTGTTTGTTGGTCAGAGGGGGGCGTTTTTCCAAAAAACTCAGCGTCAATTCCTTCTACAATACGAACAAGCTTTGCGGTAAAATTTTTGCCTTTGGGTGTAAGATAAACCCATTTAGCGCGCGTGTCTTTTTGACTTTCTTCACGCCGAATATAGCCTTGAGCCACAAGCTTTTTGAGAGATTTTGAGACGGTCATTTTGTCCAACTTGGAAAGACGGGCAAGGGCGACTTGGGTGGGGTCTTGATGATGCTCCTCAAACCATAACAGGATAGCCATGATAACGAATTGGGTATGGGAAATATCGTGCGCCTCAAGAGCTTTCTTAATCAAGCGCTGCCATGTGATCGTGGTTTGCCACAGCAAAAATCCAGGGCTGTCCTCAGGTGCCTCAAACCCAAAGGCAGAATTAGGCGCCATGGGATCTCGCCCGATTCACAAGGGTATCCATATCTTGTGGCACAGTCGCTGCCACATTCTGAGCTACGAGCTTGACCCATAAAAATGTAAGAGGTCCCGTTACAACCAATGTATTCGTAAGCCGCAGTCCTTCCTTGGTGTCTTCCACCTCATGGGTGTCGTACATTTTTGCACCAAAGAAGGTGGTACAATCGGTAAATTTCCGACCCTCTTCAATTTCTGTAAGCATAATTTTCACAGCCGATGCGCCTTTAGGCGTCAGCATAAAATGGTTGCCCACAGCAAAGGGGCCTTCCATTGTGCACGCATCCAAGTCCCCATGCCACTTGGGCCAATTATTGACATCAATCCATAATCGCCAAATGTCTTCCTTTTTAACGCTTTGATAAACTTGTGTGTGTGATCTTATCCACATGATAAACTCCCTTTATGTAAACAAGGATATCATATACAAATTTACTATGTAGTCAAGGCCGTTTTTTTTCGAACTCTTCCCACACCTCCAAAATTGACAGTTGAAAGAGGGGTCATTCCCACTCCTGTTGAGCAGATTACACCATAAAAATCGGTCGTTCAATTTCATCAATGATTCTTTGACGCAAATGGCCAACCTTCTCTACACAAAAAATTTGATTTTCTTCAAACTGTGGAGTAAACTGTAAATATAAAATGGGAAAGTTGAGTCGACTTTAAACTGAATATCAGTTCGCTAATTTCTATCAAAAAGCAAACATTATTTTTAAGTTGCATTTTACCATCACCCTGTGTTTTTATTGATGGAGGACATTAAGGAAACAATTTTTAGAATGCGTATTTTTATTTTAAAATTACAGTCCCTGGTTTCCTCACCTGCTGAGCACGCAAAAGGTGAGTCCTTTTTCTTTGCCTCAAAACTCTCAGCTTTGTTTGTCGTCGCCGTCGTCAATGTGGCCTTCGCGGCCCTATAAATCTCCCCCCTCTTTTTTTCTTTTTTCTTTTTAATCACACCGCGGAGAATCGACGATGAAACGCTACACACATACCTTTATTTATGGCTTTGCTATCTTTTCCATGTTCTTTGGCTCTGGAAATCTTGTGTTTCCTCTTCAAATTGGACAAAACTCAGGCAACCATTGGCTTTTAGGATTTTTAGGACTTTTTATAACGGGGATTCTGCTTCCCTTTTTGGGCTTATTTGTTATTAAGTTGCATCGAGGAAGTTACAATGCTTTCTTTGCAGAGGCAGGGTCTTTTGCCAGGATTACACTTCCTCTCTTTACCCTTTCTCTCCTTGGATCCTTTGGTGTTGTTCCTCGATGTATCACCGTTGCCCATGGGGGACTTGAATACGTTTTTCCTGAAACATCCTTAAGCATTTTCAGTGTCTTTTTTTGTATCGCTTGCTTTTTTATATGCATAAAAGAACATTTCATGATCACGGTCCTTGGCAAATGGATGACGCCTCTTTTGCTGGCATGCCTTACCCTTCTCATTTGCCTGGGGATCATCAATGCGCCCCCTTTAATAGAGAATCCAGTGGCTTCCATAACTGCTTTTCAAGATGGGTTTTTGATAGGCTATCAAACCATGGATTTGTTTGCGGCTTTCTTTTTTTCTGCCCTTATCTTCAATCAAATTCAGGCTAAGCTTAAAACGACACATGACAAGGACGTGTTAAAAGCAGCGTTGAAACCCAGCCTCATAGGATCTTGCCTCTTGGCGGTTGTTTACTTAGGGTTTGTATTTTTAGGAGCGCATTATCAAGCCCTTACGACAAACGTCTCGCCAGAGCTGATTTTGCCAACGATTGCCTCACATTTGATGGGAAAAAATGCTGTTTTCCTGATTGGCATTATTGTTCTTTTCTCGTGTCTGACCACTGCTGTGGCTCTTAATAATATTTATGCGCACTATTTGTGTTCCTTATTTAACCTTAAAAAGGACAAATTTCTTTGGGTGCTTTTAGGCACAACGCTGCTTTCTTTTGCTGTCTCTCTTATGGATTTTAAAGGCATTGCCGCCATCCTGAGCCCTCTTTTAGAGGTTTCCTATCCCAGCATCATTGTGTTGACTCTTTTGAGTATCTTTTTGAAAGATAATAAAAAAGTGAAAATCATACTCTTTTATGGTGTGCTGTTTCTAAGCTTATTATGGAGCATTGTTTGATTCAGAAGGATAAAATAAGGGACGCCTATAGAAAAGTTATAACCATCCCTTAAATTTATATATTTCTAAATAAGGGACGTTTATGTAAGATTTATAAGTGTCCCTTATAACGAGATGATGATGAATAAACTCATTGGACGAAGGTATGAGCAGCAGCAACGACTCTATTTAATTCATGAACTCATCAATGAAGGGATGACAATGGAAGACAAAAGAAAACTCATCGATACGGCCACAGAGGTTATGCTGGAGGTTTTTGCGGGCCCCTCTGAGGTATTTACCACAAAGGTGACCCATGACCCCATTCACCTCTTACATGTCCAAAAACTTTGCAAAAACGCAAAGGACATTAAGTATTCAAGCCCTAAATTATTACAGCTAAAAGTCTGTATGTTTCAATGTTACATGAGTGGAACACGAGATTTTAAGTCTGCCGAAAGCATCCAAAAAGAGATTGAGACAGACCTCAAGGTTGGACTCATCCTTCCCCCTTATTATGAGGCTCTTTTTAAGTATAACAAGGGCTTTCTAGCGGCTATTTCGACACATTATGATGAAGCGATCCATTCTATGAAAGAAGGGTTGGCTATTTTCGAAGCGTCTAAAAAGTTTCCTGGAGAGTACGAAAATGAAATTCTCTGCGCTCTTACCAATCTTATGCAATATTATGACATGCGAGGAGAAACAGAGAAAGCAGAGGCTTTAATTCCCCAAGCAAAGGAAATGTTTCAAAGCTCAAAGTCTTTGGTTTCTAAGGGGACCTTTATGTATGCGTTAGGGCTTGTTCGTATTGATCAAGGCAGATTTCAAGACGCAGAGGAAATTTTGAACAAAACAAAAGATTACCCAACTTTACGTGCCGAACGGCCCCCGATTTATCATGGAATTTTAGTCCAAAAAATCATTGCGTTCATGAAGCAAGGCAAACTTTCTGAGGCTTTGAGAGTTCTGGATCAATATAACAAAGACACAAAAGAGTTCTTTCAAGGCAGAAGCAACACAGCCCTTTCCCATGCCCTATTGCTTCAAAGTCTGATTGAAATGCAAAAAGGCCAAGTTTCTCCAGACGCTCTTCCAAACCTTGAGCAAGCCCTTTTGATTTACAATGGTTTTTTTAAAGGAGAAAAGAAACAGCGCCTTCAAGCGCGCACTTATTTTGCCATGGGCAAAGCCTACGATCTTCAAAAAGACCACCCCAACGCTTTGCAACACTACCTTGTCAGCGATCAGATTTACAATAATATCCTGAAAAACAAGGAAATAGATGACGTAAGTGAACTTTATACAGCTCTTGCTCTGCTAGGAGCAAAAGGGGAAGATGAGGAATTAACGCACAAATATCTAAAGGCCCAGGTTCAGACT
Organism: uncultured Alphaproteobacteria bacterium; assembly: GCA_964605015.1. Classification (GTDB taxonomy): domain Bacteria; phylum Pseudomonadota; class Alphaproteobacteria; order UBA9655; family UBA9655; genus UBA9655. Next base: position 9,443 of record CAZSAH010000036.1, read on the forward strand.
TTTGGTTTAGCCCACCCCAGAACACAAGAAATAATGCTTTATCTCAACAAAAAAGGGCTTAGCGTGCCTTTTTGATCCACATTGCGGAGTCATATTGTGTGGCAGCCCTGAGGTGGCTTTAAATCATGGCTTGCGTATTGGGTGGGTTAATAATTCTTAGCGTCGAGGGGGTAGTAGGATATTGTTCAAGGGTGTGCTCTTATGAGTGTCAATAAAGGGGACAATTTACGCCATGTGTAGAGAGAATACTCTGACTCGCCTCCAAACTGAGAGAAAATTGGCATTCGACTTTTTCAATTTTGCTCCCCTTATGCTCCCCTAAATGTTTTTGCCACTTGACACCTCTCTCAAAACCCCTGTGAAACTGTGGTGCCGGATGACGGATTCGAACCCCCGACCTACTGATTACAAATCAGTTGCTCTACCAGCTGAGCTAATCCGGCTTTAGACTCATCTTATATTCTAAACAGTTTTGAAGTCCAAGCCAAAAATGAAAAGTGAAAATTCCTTTCCTCATCGCTGTATCGGCCCCCGGCTACAGCAAAGATAATTTATGGCTTTTTTTGGAGAATTTTAAGGTCCCTCCTTTTTCTCAGTGACAAATATGAAGGACTCTTATACGGTTTATAAAACCCTAACCTGATATAATTTTATGCAAGCTGCCCCTGTATCTTCTCCTCAGACGCCTATGATGGTGCAATACTTAAGCATTAAGGCCCAATATCCGTCTTGCCTTTTGTTTTACCGCCTGGGGGATTTTTATGAGCTTTTCTTTGATGATGCGCTTCTGGCTTCCAAAGCCCTTGATATTGCCCTCACGCGTCGAGGAAAGGCCAATGGGGGAGAAGACATCCCCATGTGTGGGGTGCCGGCTCATGCCAGTGATCAGTATCTGGCGCGCCTTATTCGTCAAGGCTATCGGGTTGCTATCTGTGAACAAACAGAAGAGGCCGTGGGCCGGAAAACAAAGGGGCCGTTAACGCGGGATGTCATCCGTGTGATCACACCAGGAACCCTCACAGAAGAAAGCCTTTTGGAAGCGACCCAAAACAACTTCCTAACGGCCCTGGTGCCAAGCAAATCTGACGCCATTGGGATTGCTTCCATTGACATCTCAACGGGGGATTTCTTTGTGGAGTCTTCTTCTCTGTCTCGTCTTGAAACAGTGCTGGCTCGGTTGAGGCCAGGAGAAGTCTTGCTCCCTGACTCTTTCCTAAAGACCCCCGACCTTTATGAGCTTTTTCAAGATTTAAAAAAACGCCTGACGCCTTTGCCCGGAAGCCGCTTTGATGAGCAAAATGGGGCAGAGCGCCTGAAAGAGCTTTATGGTGTGAATACGCTAGAGGCCTTTGGAGACTTTAAGCCTCAAGAAATTGCGGCCTGTGGCGCCCTTGTGGATTACGTACGCTTAACGCAAAAGAAGGATATCCCGTCCCTAAAGCCCCCTAAGCGACTGAAGGAAGGGGACCGGCTAGAGCTTGATGCGGCAACGCGGCGTAATTTAGAGCTTCATGTGTCCCTTTCGGGAGAAAAAAGGGGCAGCCTTTTAGAGGTCATTGATCACACGACCACAGCAATGGGCGCACGCCTTCTGTCCCATCATCTGAGCGCCCCCTTAACGACCCTTGCGTCCCTTCAAAAGCGTCTGGAGTGTGTGGACTTTTTTTATGAAAACCAGGTCCTCTCCCAGGCCTTGCGCACCGTCTTGGCCTGTTGTCCCGACCTTGAGCGCCCCCTTTCCCGTCTTATTTGGGGGCGGGGCGGCCCTCGAGATTTAGCGGCCCTGAATCGAGGCCTGACTCTTCTTCCTGATATTCAAAAGATACTTGAAGGAAGCTCTCTTCCTGAGACGCTGAAGACGACTCTCAAACATCTTGGGTATTATGAGGAAATGACGGATCGCCTGAGCCGTGCCCTGAAGGACGAGCTTCCCCATTTGGTGCGGGAAGGGGGCTTTATTCGTCCCGGCTATCACCCGCCCTTAGATGAGCTTTTGGCCTTAAAAGAAGATAGCAAGGGAGCCCTTGAGGCGCTACAGCAAAAATACAGCCGAGAAACGGGCGTTTCTTCCCTTAAGATTAAGCACAACAATATCGTGGGCTATCATATTGAGGTGACCAGCCAACACAAAGACAAACTTGGCCCCGCCTTCATTCACCGCCAAACCATGGCAAATGCCATGCGATTTACAACTCATGAGCTGGCTGAGCTTGAAAAGAAAATTATGGGGGCCCTTGATCAGGCCTTGGCGCTTGAGATGCACCTATTTCAAGATTTGGTCAAAGAAGTCGTGGGGCGGGCGGATGCCATCATTGCCACAGCCCATGCCTTAGCAGCCCTTGATGTGGCCGCAAGCCATGCTCATTTAGGGATTGAAAAAAACTATACCAAGCCCCTTTTGGATGAGAGCCTCGCCTTTGAGATTGAAGACGGCCGCCACCCCGTTGTCGAAGCCCTTCTCCCCCAGGGAACGCCTTTTATTCCTAACGCTTGCCATCTGACAGGGCTGTGGCTTCTCACAGGCCCTAATATGGCAGGGAAAAGCACGTTTTTACGGCAAAATGCGCTGATTGCGCTGATGGCTCATATGGGGATGTATGTGCCTGCAAAGAAAGCCCATATAGGGCTGATGGATCGCATTTTTAGCCGAGTCGGGGCCTCCGATGATTTGGCGAGAGGGCGCTCCACCTTTATGGTGGAGATGACAGAAACGGCCACAATCCTCAACCAAGCCACCCCTCGTAGTTTTGTTATTTTAGATGAAATTGGGCGGGGAACGGCCACCTTTGATGGCTTATCCTTAGCGTGGGCTTGCGTAGAGCATTTGGTGTACGTCAACCGAGCGCGCTCTCTTTTTGCCACCCATTATCATGAACTCACCTCCCTTGAAAAATCATTACCTGAGGTCAGCTGTTACACGGTAAAAATTCGGGAGTGGGAGGACCAGATCATTTTTCTTCACGAAATCGGACGAGGAACTGCCGATAAATCTTATGGGATCCATGTGGGAAAGCTGGCCGGCCTTCCCCCTATCGTTGTAAAAAGAGCCGAAGACGTTCTCAAAACCCTTGAAGAAACAAAACCGAAGCCACACCTTGCAGCGCAGCCCCTTCCCCTTTTTGCGGAAGCTTACAAGGTGCCGAGTCCCCTTGAAAAAACCTTTGAATCCCTGAATCCTGATGAGTTGAGTCCAAAAGAAGCCTTAGAAAAGCTGTATGCTTTAAAAAAACTTGTGACCAGCCAAGGCGATTGAGTGCATGATATTCGTCTACACTCGTCCATATATGGCGCTTATTGATAAATCAATTCCCTTGTGTTTTTGAAGGGAATACTGGTATTGTTTCGTTGTCTTATTTTATTGAAGGGGAGGGAGACAACTTCCTATGATAGATCAATCACTTGACAACCAAACGCCTGATTCTGTTGGAAAGCTTTTAAGAAATGCCCGAGAAGCGCAGGGAATGGCTCTCGATGCTATTTCAAATATTTTACGGATTAATAAAAGTCGATTAGGGAGTTTTGAAAGCGATGATGAAAGTTTGACGTGTGATGTATATACGTTGGGCTTTTTGCGATCTTATGCGCAGCACTTAAGCTTAAATGCAGATGAACTGATTCAAAAATTTAAAGATCAAATTGGATCTTCTCCCTCGTCCCCCGCGATTTTTCCCACCCCCCTCTCAAAAAGAGGAACACCGAGCTATCTTATTATTGTTTTGTCTCTTTTTGTTCTTACGGGGAGTGTCATAGGGTATGAATGGATCCGCACACGTCATTCTGTCTCTATTCAGCAGGAAGCGTTTGTTGCGCTCGCGCCTTCTCAAGAACCACCCCAACCTGTTGTGCAAGAGGAAGCCGTCATCGCTCCGTCTCCACCGGTTGTTAATCTTTCAGACTCGACTCTCTTGAAAGTGACGGAAGACTCATGGATTGAGGTCAGGGATGAAAAAGGCGACATTGTGGTGAGCCGTCTTTTCCATCCGCAAGAAACCTATGAATTTAAAGATTCCCAGGGGTTTGTCCTAAAAACAGGAAACGCAAGAGGAATTCACCTAATGTCTGGAGAGAAAAGTATTTCTTTTCCAGGACAGCAAGGGGAAATCAAAACTGGCATCTCTCTTGATCCAGAAAAGTGGACTAAACATTAAACAACGAAAAAGGAGATCTCAATGAAGTACATTTTTTACGGCCTCTCTCTGCTTGTGTTGTTGCAAAGCATCGATGGATGTATGGCAGATAAAGAAACCATGGTACCCAGCGCGCAAGTTCAGAATTTGGAAGCTGTTCTTCAAGAGGTGAAGAAGTCAACACCCCTTCCTGTCTTGTTCCCAACGACGATTGCGAGTAGTCCAGCGGGCGCTTATTATGCTTATGCGAGGTCGGATGCCCCCAAAGATTATGCGTATATTATCTATGTTGATAGCACGAAAGAGTGCCATGGCGCTCACGATTGCAATATAGGGTCGGTGAGCGCTGAACCAGGAGCTGCCATCAAAAAAGAATTTGGTATAGATCGAGATGATATGGATTGGTCGAAAAGGAAAGAGATAAAAACAACCCCTCTCAAGCTTGACCAAAACATCACAGGAACCTATACACCGGGACATGCCGAAGCCGATTATTGGCCAGCAAAAGTCCAATGGGTACATGAAAATGTTTTGTATACAATAAAGTGGAGCACAACTGAAAGCCCTCAAGCCTTTACTCAAATGGCCAATTCTGCGATTATGGCTGGGTTAGCTAAAAAAAAGTAAATTGAAAGTTTATAATGAGTCACCTACAGCCTGTTCGAGGGATGCATGATTTATTGCCCCCTGAATTCCGAAAGTATTCTTTCGTTATTGAAGCGGCAAAACGCATTGCGGCAAGCTATGGCTTTGCTGAAATGGCGACGCCACTTATGGAATTTAAGGAAGTTTTTAAACGCACCCTTGGGGATGTCTCTGACATTGTTTCCAAAGAAATGTATGAAATCGCGGACAGGGGAGGGGAAGACATTGTTCTCCGCCCTGAAGGCACGGCAGGGGTAGCCAGAGCCATCCTATCGGAAGGGCTGACCCAGTCCATGCCGTTGAAGTTTTTTTATGCAGGACCCATGTTTCGGTACGAGCGGCCCCAAAAAGGGCGCTTGCGCCAACTTCATCAGATAGGTGTTGAATTGTTCGGTGTGTCCGATCCTGTGGGAGATGTGGAAGTTATCTCCCTTGCGTTTGATACCCTGAAAGCCCTCAATTTAACTCACCGGGTGACCTTAGAGATCAATACCCTTGGGGATGAGGAGAGCCGCAAACACTATCGACATCAACTCGTCACTTATTTGAAAGACCACCATCACAATCTATCCCCTGATAGCCAAGTACGCCTGGAACGCAATCCTTTGCGTATTTTGGATACGAAAGACGAAGGAGATAAAAGAATTTTGCAGGGCGCCCCCCTTCTTTCCCAAAGTCTTAATGCGATCTCTGCAGACCTTTTTGCAAAGGTGCAAGAGGGCCTGAAGGCGTTGAAAATTCCCTTTAAAGTAAACCCCCACCTTGTGCGGGGTCTTGACTATTATTGCCACATCGCCTTTGAGATCACGACGACCGATCTTGGATCCCAAGGAACCGTTCTTGCCGGGGGGCGCTATGATGGCCTTATGCAGACCATGGGGGGGCCGGCCCTGCCTGGTGTGGGGTGGGCCGCAGGCGTTGATCGATTGGCCATGATGCTCAATGACGAGAGTCTTCCTGCTGCAAGGCGCCCCCTTGCAGTTGTTCCCATGGATGAAAGCTTTGATTTTAAAGGGCTTGAGTTGGCTCAATATTTACGGGACCAAGAGTTTGTTGTGGAAATGACCTATGGAGGCGGTCTCGGGAAACGTCTTAAAAAGGCCAATAAGATGAACGCCCCCTATGCCCTGATTCTGGGAGAAGAAGAGGTAGCCTTGGGCGCCCTGACCTGCAAGGACTTAGAATCAGGGGAACAAACCCAACTTTCCTTAGATCAGGTGGTGACGTTTTTGAAGGAAAAAGGCGCATGAATTTCGATCAAAAATTACACCAAGTTCTGACACATTTTGAAGAGCTTCGAGAAAAACTGTCCTCCACTATGGAGGATCCTGCAGAATTTGCAAAGCTATCAAAGGAATATTCCGACCTTATCCCCATTGCTGAAAAAATTCAGGAATGGCGCCATTGTGTTGAGGAAGAAAAAAGTCTTAAAGAGCTTGTGAATGACCCAGAATTTAAAGAAATGGCTCAAGAGGAGTTGCAACGCCTTCATGAACAGGTGCCCGTTTTATTGAAAGAGATTCAAGTTTTGTTGCTCCCCAAAGACGTGGATGATGACCGTAATGCCATCATTGAAATTCGAGCGGGCACAGGGGGAGATGAGGCGGCTCTTTTTGCAGCTGATCTTCTGCGCATGTATCAGCGGTATGCCGAACTGCAAGGATGGCGCTTTGAGTTAATGCATGAAAGTGACACAGGCATTGGCGGCATTAAGGAAGCCTCTGCCTCAATTTCAGGCAAAGGGGTCTTTGCAAAGCTTAAATTTGAATCAGGGGTTCACCGGGTTCAGCGTGTTCCTGAAACAGAAACGGCGGGGCGTATTCACACCTCTGCAGCAACGGTCGCCGTCTTACCAGAAGCCGAGGAAGTCGACATCCAGATCGAGGAAAAAGACCTGCGGATTGATGTGTTCCGCTCAAGTGGCCCTGGGGGACAATCGGTGAACACAACCGATAGTGCGGTGCGAATTACCCATCTTCCCACAGGGGTGGTGGTGCAGCAACAGGATGAAAAGTCTCAACATAAAAACAAAGCAAAAGCATTGAAAATCCTGCGGGCGCGCCTTTATGAGCATCAACGCGCTGAAAAGGATGCAGAACGTGCCGCAAGTCGTAAAGATCAGATCGGAAGCGGCGATCGGTCTGAGCGCATCCGCACCTATAACTTTCCTCAAGGGCGGGTCACAGACCACCGCATTAACCTTACCCTTTATAAATTAGATCGTATCTTAGAGGGCGCCGGCCTTGAGGAAATGATTCAAGCCCTGATTTCGGAAGATCAAGCTGCCCGCTTGGGAGACCTGGGGGAGTAGGCAGGGCAATTGTGCTACAGCCTTTCCCACTCTTGTCACCCTGAACTCGTTTCAGGGTCTCGTTATTACTCAAAGGTTGTCATCCCCGCGAAGGCGGGGATCCAGACAGCGCTTTGATTTTTCAAATAAAGTTAAAAAGGTTGCATTCCTACGGAATGCGTTGTTTTTACTGGATCCC
>CAZSAH010000037.1:0-16469 GCA_964605015.1 uncultured Alphaproteobacteria bacterium
GTTAGAAAACATTAGGATTTCTTCATCGGGGATCTTGCTTCAACCAATAAGATCCTCGATCAAGAAGATCTCAAGATTTGCGTTGCAAATCAAGAACTTATAAGTCGAGGATGACAAGGGTGGGAGGATGACAAGGGTGGGGCTGGGGGCTTAAAAAAGCCCTGCACGCCACCTTGCTTTTTGCAATAAAAAAGATTAGTCTTCCTTGTTTTCTAAAGACAAAGGACGCTTCCGATGAAAAATCTTCTTTTTATGGTTTTGACTGTTTTGGGGTTAACCCTTAATGCCCACGCAGATTTGCGCATTAATGTAACAGAAGGAACCTTTAAGCCCGTTCCCATTGCCATTACCCCATTTGATGGGGGAGGAGACGCTCAACTTGCGCAAGCCGCTCAAGAAATTACAAGCGTCATTACGAATGACTTGCAAAGCTGTGGCCTTTTCAAAATTGTTGACCCTGCGGCTTATATTCAATCTGCCAGCGATGTGATGAGCAAACCGCGCTTTGCGGACTGGAAAGTCATTCATGCAGAAGCCTTGGTCGGCGGCCTTCTCCGACGTGAGGGGGGCGGCATCCAAATTGACTTCCGTCTCTTTGATATATTCACAGAAACCCAGCTTGCGGGCCTTTCCTTAGGGAGTGATCCTGCTAACTGGCGGCATGTGGCCCATAAAATTGCAGACGAAATCTATGAAAAAATTACAGGGGACAAAGGATATTTCGATACTCAAGTTGTTTATATCCACGAAAGTGGCCCTGAAATGGCCCGCAAATATCGTTTAGCCATTATGGATCAAGATGGCCATAACCACCAATTTCTCTCAAGCGGCAACAGCATTGTGCTCACTCCCCGCTTTTCCCCTGATAGAACAAAAATTGCCTATCTGGACTTTGGAAAAAACAACAAAAACCCCAATCTTCAGCTGTTTGACCTTCAAACTGGCCAATCAACCTCTTTGGGGGCCATTCAAGGCCTGAAAATGACCCCGCGCTTTTCAAATGACGGACGCACGCTGGTCTTGAGTATTGCGGACAAAGGGGTCACGTCTCTGTACACAATGGATTTGGGCAGCAAGCAACTTCAACGGCTCACCACGTCCAACGGCGCTATTGATGTCTCCCCTTGCTATTCCCCCGATGGTACAAAGATTGTCTACAGCTCTGACAGAGGCGGAAAGCCACAGCTTTATGTGAAGGATGCAAATGGCGGTGACGGAGAGCGCATCAGTTTTGGAAAAGGCCTCTATCACAACCCTGTGTGGTCGCCCCGCGGTGATTTAATCGCCTTTACCCGCCAACAGGGGGGGGCATTTTCTATTTGCGTCATGCGTCCTGATGGATCAGGGGAAAGAGCGCTGGATACAGGATATCTGCTGGAAGGACCCACCTGGTCCCCCAATGGTCGCGAAATTATGTATACATCTCAGCCACACTCAAAAAGCAAAGTTTCACTTGTGAGTGTAGATATTGTTGGTTTTAATAAGAGAAATGTTAATATTCCAGGTGAGGGGTCTTACCCCACATGGTAGCTCTTGATACTTTTGTTTAAAAAGAGTATATTCTGCACACGGTGTCTTAAATCTTCGGACTAGACATGGTACTGCATAAGACCAAGGACATCAAAAAAAAGAGAGTACGTTAATAATTTTTTAATGTTTGACTGCTACGGTGGACAAACTCAAAACAAAAAGAAGGAGAAAAAAAGAATGCGTTTACAAATCACAGGTCTTCTCGCTGCAGCCGCTTTGTTGTCTGCATGTGGACCATGTCCGGAAGATTGCGTTAATGTTTCCGGTCAAGGCGGACTCGCTAATGAAATAGCTGCAGTTGCAGCAGAATCACCTTGCGTTGCAGGCTCACAAGCTGATTTCGTTGAAAATGTTGGAGATCGGGTTTTCTTCGATTTCGACAAATCACACGTTCGCCCAGACGGAATGGCAACATTACAAAAGCAAGCTGCATGGCTCGCCACATATCCTAACTATGGCGTCACCATCAATGGCCATTGCGATAACCGCGGAACTGTTGAATACAACATGGCCCTCGGTGAGCGTCGTGCGACAAAAGCTAAAGACCAACTCGTTGCGGCCGGTATCGCTCCTGATCGCATCAGAATTGTTAGCTACGGTAAGAACAATCCAATCGTTGAACAAGATGGCAGCGAATGGGCTTATCAACAAAACCGTGTTGCTATCACAGTTTTGGACTAATACGTTAAGTCTAGCTTAAAAAAAGAGCACCACCCTTCGGGGTGGTGTTTTTTTATGGGCGTACAATGTGTGTACACCCATTGTCCTGAAACTTGCCTTATTCTCGGTTGTCATCCCATTTTTTGTCATCCCCGATGAAGAAATCCTAATGTTTTCTAACGAAAACAAAGGATTTTCAGCGAGAGGATGACAAGGGGGGCGGGAATGACAAGTAAAGGGGTGACAGGGGGGGAGCGGGGATGAAAATAGTTATTTCACCCACATTTCGATCTGCAGTTGACGAGGTTTTGCGCACAGTGAGATCCAGCAAACGCGTTGCACAAGTTGAATGCGGTAAGGCACTCGTATCTACACAAGGCATCCGCGTTCGCAGGGTGTGTCGCAGCCACACTGAGGCCTCCACAGATCACAAATATCAATGTCCGGAGAAATTTTATCATGACCAAGCTCCTTTTCTGGCAACGGTCTTTTTCTTCCCTGTTGAGGGGGCCTTCATTTTTAGGCTTTTCTCAACTCATCATGCACATGATACATGATTTAGCTTAAAATTCCGTTAACATCCGAAATTTGGCCTTTCAGACCTTCATGAACCCAGACCTCCTACCATCTCCGCAATGTTTTCACGCAAGCACGCCAGTCCATCTTGGGTGAGCGAACTTGTGACAAGGGGGATGGGAAAAGCAGCTGGGTGTTTTTTAAGGGATTCGGTAAGGGAGGTGATGAGCGTCTCAAGGGCTGTAGGCGAGACCTTATCTCCTTTTGTGAGCACAATCTGATAGGACACAGCAGATTTGTCCAACATTTCCATCACCATAAGATCCGGGGGTTTAAAACCATGACGGCTATCAATTAACAAAAACACACGTTTCAGAGGAACGCGCCCCTTTAAATAGTCTTGAATAAGCTGAGAGAAGACCTTTAGTTTAGCTTTTGAAACAGCTGCATAGCCATATCCTGGCATATCGACGATATAAAATCGTTTGCCAAGGAGGAAAAAATTAAGCTGTTGAGTACGCCCCGGCGTGTGGGACACGCGGGCCAGACTTTTTCGTCCCAAAAGCGCATTAATCAGGCTGGATTTCCCTACATTTGAACGACCCGCAAAGGCGATTTCGGGCAGGGAGGGATCGGGAAGAGACTCTACCTTATCCGCGCCCGTCACAAACGTACACTCTTGCGCAAAAAGCCAGCGGGGAAAATCCTCAGGCCTTGTTGGCTGCATTCTTCGGTGCCCTTTTCTTTTCTGCGCGCTTCATGATGATCCATTGTTGTCCTATGGAAAGGACGTTATTCCATGTCCAGTAAATCACCAAACCAGCAGGAAACTGTGCCAAAAGATAGGTAAAGAAAATCGGCATAAAGAGAAACATCTTCGCTTGCGTCGGATCAGCAGGAGGAGGGCTCATCTTTTGCTGCAAAAACATGGTACATCCCATCAGCAAGGGCCACGCCCCTAACATCAGGAAAGAGGGCGGCGTCCACGGAATTAACCCAAAAAGGTTGAAAATTGTGGTTGGATCCGGCGCGGACAGATCATGAATCCATCCATAAAAGGGCGCGTGCCGCATTTCGATACTCACAAACAAAACCTTATAAAGGGCAAAGAACACTGGGATTTGAATGATCATGGGCAAGCAACCCGCCATGGGGTTAACCTTTTCATGCTTGTACAGCTCCATGACTTTTTCATTCATTTTCAAGCGATCCTCCGCATAGCGGGTACGAATCTTGTCAATTTCTGGTTGGAGGACTTTCATCTTCCCCATGGATTGATAGGATTTATTCGCAAGCGGCAAGAAGATAAGCTTCAAGATGACTGTCAGGGCCAAAATCGCAAGACCGAAATTCCCTAAAACACCTTTCAGAAACTCAAGCACATAAAAAATGGGCTTTGTCAGGAAGTAAAACCATCCAAAATCAACGGCCAAGTCAAAGTGATTAATCCCTAGGGTTTCTTCATATCCATCAAGAAGTCGCAAAACCTTGGCGCCTGCAAAGAAATGATTCGTCACTTCAATGCTTTTTCCCGGTTCAAGGGAAAGGGGCTCTCGTGCATAGCGGGCTGTAATAAGGGTGTCCTCTCCTGTTCCCTTACGCGTGTAGGAAGACGTAATGGCCGCTTCAGGATCGGGGACAAGCGAGGCCAACCAATATTTATCTGTAAGCCCAAGCCAGCCCTTTGCTTTGGGGTTTTCAAGGGTGCCTGTTTTAGAGATATCATCATAACTTGGGTCATGAAGTTTTCCATCAAAAACACCCACGGGCCCTTCATGAAGGATGAAAAACCCTGATGTTTGTGGATCTCCCTGGCGAACCAGCATCCCTTGAGGGATCAGAGAAAGAGGAGCCGGCCCTGTATTCGTTACCTTTTGGGTAATGGTGAACATGTAGTGTTCATCAATGGAAATGATTTGGTGGAACACCAACCCCTGGCCATTGTCCCAGGTCAACGTAACAGGCGTTTGCTGGGTTAAGTGAAGCCCATTTGTTTTCCACACCGTTTTTTCCGTCGGTAAAGACACACCAGGAAGATCCCCCCACCCAAAGGACGCATAATAAGCATGAGGCGTTGCAGCAGGCGACAAAAGAGGGATTTCTGGACTCGCGGGGTTGACCGTCTCATGATATTGGGTCAGCGTTAAATCATCAAAGCGCGCCCCTTCAAGGTTAAGAGACCCTCGCACGCTGCTGTTTTTAATCGGCACGCGCTGAGGAGTCGAGGTCAGGGCGTCTTCACGTGTGACCTTTTGAGGGGCTTGTGGCGCTGGAATGGGTTGGGTTGTTTGGGAGGCAACGTCAACAGGCTTTTTCTCAGGGGCCGATGGGACAAGATATTGAAATCCCACTAAAATGGCAAAGCACAGAAAAATGGCAATGAAAAAGTTTTTTTGGTCGTTCATGGTTTGTCTTCCTTAACCGGATCAAAGCCGTGGCCTCCCCAAGGATGGCAACGACAAAGCCGTTTTAAAGCTAAAATGCTCCCCTTATAAGGACCATAACGGTCAAGGGCGTCAAGAGCATACTCGGAACAGGTAGGCAAAAATCGACACCGGGGGCGGAGCAAAGGGGAAAGAACTCCGCGGTAAAAATAAACAAGAGATTTAAGAAAACAGTGAAGCAAAAATTTCATAGGCGCCTCTGGGCACGTTTAAAGACATCTGTCATTTCTTGACCCAAAAGCGCAAAATTTCGCCGTAAAATCTCTGTTCGTGCAATAAAAACATAATCGACCCCAACGGGGGGATGCACAGGCAAAGTCTGTTTAATCAGAACCCGGAGGCGTCTTTTAGCGCGGTTGCGTTCAACAGCGCCGCCCACCTTCCGACTTGCCGTAATCCCATAACGTGTGTGCCCTTCAGGAGTCCGCTTATAAACTTGCAGAATAAAGGCAGGAGTCACAAATCGATCCCCTGTTTTTGCAACGGTTAAAAATTCTGAACGTTTTCTAAGGCGTTCCAACGGAGATTAGGCGCTCAAGCGTGAACGTCCTTTTGCACGGCGCCGCGCAATAATTTTGCGACCACCAACGGTAGCCATACGGGCGCGGAAGCCATGACGACGCTTACGAATAAGATTACTGGGTTGAAAAGTGCGCTTCATGTTCCTATCTCCTACTTATAAATACTTTGTGGTGTATACGCTGAGAAGAATGATAAAGTCAAGAATTGTCCTATCCAAGAGAATAAAAATTCGGTAACCTACTTTAGCTATTAACCATATGAGAGCGTTTAAAAGGGAAAACATGAAAGAATTTGGTCTGATTATAAAGCTAATACTTGCTATCGTCCTCATTATGTTTTTTGGGGAGTGGATTCCAGAGTGGCTGCAGCGCGCTTTTTTTACCCTCAGCATTTTAATGAAAGAAACGCTGATTTTCTTTATGCCCGTTATTGTGTTTGCCTTTATATTTTCTTGCCTTTCTTCTTTCCAAAAGAAGGCCCCTCTTTTGATTGTCATGATCTTAAGCTTTGTGGTGGCGTCGAATTTTCTCTTTACTCAGCTTGGATACTTCTCTGGGACCATCGGATTGCCTTATTTAGGGTACCATGCGGCCAATGCCACCCCGCACACCCTCTCGGCCCTGCTGCCGCTTGAACCCTTCTTTACCATTCCTTACCCCCATCTTGTTAGCACGGATATGGCCCTTCTCATCGGAACGCTTGCGGGGCTGTATGGAGCCTTTTGGGGCAGTGACAAGCTTGTCGCTTGGGGAGATCGGTTCAAGAATACGGTCCAGAGCGCATTGACAAAAATTTTCATTCCCCTTGTGCCCTTCTATGTCATTGGGTTTTTATTTAAAATTCACCATGATGAATCTCTTATAGAGATGTTTACGGGCTATGGGCCCATGATTGGCTTGGTTGTAGTGGTACAAGCCCTGTCGACGTTTACGTTTTACTTTAAAGCCAATTTAGGGAACCTAAAGGACATAAAGGCATCTTTAAGGAATGCGTTCCCCTCTGGGCTTGTCGCTCTGTCAACCATGTCCAGCGCGGCCACCCTGCCCCTGACCTTAGAAGCTGCTGAAAAAAATACAAAAAACAAATCGGTGGCTCAATTTGTTATTCCGGCCACAGCAAACATTCACCACGTTGGAGATTCGGTAGCCATTCCTATTTTAATTGCGGCCGTTTATGCAATAAATGGGTTTGATCCCATGAGTTATTCAACGTTCTTGCTTTTCTCTATGTATTACATGGTTGCAAAATTTGCGGTGGCGTCTGTGCCGGGGGGCGAAATTATCGTCTTGCTCCCTATTTTAGAAAGCCATTTTGGGTTTTCCGATTCCATGAGCGGTCTTGTTACGACTCTTTACATTCTGTGTGATCCTTTTGTTACAACAACAAATGTTCTCTCTAATGGAGCGTTGGCTATTTTGATGGACAAGATATGTGGGCGCCTCAAAACTTTTCAAACAACAGAAGAAGGGACGGCCTAAAATGGTTCGTTAATTTATGAACAACAGCCAAACAATTATTCTAAACAGAGAATTTTCCCCCAAACTCATTGGGACCACCTTTATACTAATGTGGGCGCTTAGCTTTAGCATGGCTATGACCTTTGCAAAAACCCTCTCCCCCGAAATTGATAGCCTTATTATCTTATTCATGCGCTTTTTCTTTGGCTTGATTTTTTTTAGCCCTTTCGTTGTATCCACAGGCTTAAAAGGGTTTGTAACCTCACGCCCCCTTCTGCATCTGACCCGGGTTGTGTGTGTGGGAATTTCGCTAACGTGCACCTATTATGCTTATCGGAACTTACCCCTTGCCTTTGCCACCTCTATTGGGATGACGGGACCTCTCTTTACAACCATTCTGTCGATGGCGTTTTTAAAGGAGTCTGTCTCTTTTCCAAAATGGATGTTGATTTTGTTTGGATATTTGGGCGTCCTTGTCATGGTTCGTCCCGATGTAATGCCCGTGGGGGCAGGGGTGTGGGCTGAACTTTTAGCGAATCTTTTTGCGGCTTTGTCTATCATTTGTGTCAAGCTCCTCTCAAAGACAGAGAGCACTCTGACGATTATGCTTTATGTCAATACGCTGACCACATTCGTTGCAGGAATATTGGTGCTCAGTGTATGGGAAACCCCGTCTCCCCATGATCTGGTGACCTTGGGGGTTATTGGAGCTCTGGGGGTTTTTTCTCAATTCTGTTCGGTAGTCGCCTTAAGACACGCAACCCCTTCCTACCTTGCCCCCTTTGAATATACACGCATGTGTTTTGCCATTCCTGTAGGCTATCTTGTTTTTGGAGAAGTCCCTACACTGTGGATTATTTTAGGGAGTTTTATGATTATCGCTGCAACCTATGGATTGACCCGAGTGGACCTTACAACAAGTCGATCTCCATAACAGGGTTAAAGGCAACTTCAAGGGCAGAACTCTTCGCGTAGGTTTCGTGAGATTTGCCGCTTTCACAGCTGGATTTACACGCAAACAATTTAGATTCGCATCCATTCCAGGTGTGGCCGTCCTTTTTCATGCAAGAGGCGTGTGTGTCAAAACACTTCCCATGACAGGAGGATAACTCTTCTGCCTTCACGCTGAAAGCACACATCAATAACGCAAAGGTCACAACAAGATATTTCATGGGTTTTCTCCCTTAAGTTAAAAGTGGTTCCATGAGAAATACCATCAAAAGGTTAATTTTTTACAAACGCGGCTGGGCGTTTAGAGAAAAAAACCAACCCACATGACAAACAAAAGTTTGAGAGAAATCTCTTAAACCTTCGTGCTGTGTGGTGAGAAATGCGACTTTTGTGACATAAAATATCTTTACAAAACAAATGATTCCTCTATAATCATGTAAATTCAGCTTTCAAAGTCGAAATTGCATGGTTCTCAGAGAGCGCTTCTTAGAAAAGATAATAAATGTCCACCGTGTTCATCCCGTCTGCGCTATTTTAACGTCAGTTCGACGTCAATAATTAGGTAACTGTTTAATTTATAGTACTGTCCCCGCGTAATAATACTTGTCATCCCCGCGAAGCCCGCCTTCGCGGGGAACAAATTCTCTCTTTGAGTTATTTTAACAACTCATTGATTTTAAACTTATCTTTTTCTCTCTCAACATAGTTGATGACATTGGAGGAGGTAACAAGGGTGGGGCTGTCACCCAAAGATTGTCAAGGAACGCACAATTCCCGTTCCTTAAAAAATTGGCCATGGAATCCAAAAGGAATCAAATGGGGGGCGGTGATTCTTGCAAGCTCTTTGAAATCTTTTGCGTTCAGAATTAATAAGAAGGATGTTTTTGTGTTTAAGTCGTTGATGATGCTGAAAATAACGCCGTCGTCTTCGGTCTTGGCGTGGGGATGGGCAATGAATATGGGCTCGTTAGCATAGGTTCCCTCTTGGAACCAATGGCGATGCTGAGCCTCACGTTGGTCATATTTGATAAGGCCATTTCCTTGTTTTCGATTATGAATGGCATAGAAATATTGATAGTCTTTTCCGATCAAAGTCTCATTGAGACGCGGAAACTCAACATGCTCTTGCGTTTGTTGTGTGGTCTTAATTGTTCCCGTCAAAGGATTGATTTCAAGGCGTAAAAGCGTATTTCCTGCGTTCTTTAAAAAGGGATAAGCATTAATGTTGTTAATAATATCTGCCGTTGCATATCCAATGAGGTCCACAAAGACTTTGCCATCTTTCTCAAATCCATTCACGTAGTGAAAAGAGAAAAAGGGATTGGTCAAGAAGGTCTGGCATTTTCCAGAGTTCTTATCGATGACATAGACAATTGAATGGCTTTTGTCATTCCAGGCAAACGCTTCTATGAACCCATTCGCAATATCTTTGGGATTTTGGGCACGCAAGGGGTAATCGATTAAGATAAAATAGCGTCCCGCAAGGCAAAAGCTATGCATATAAGAAATTGAGGAAACAGGGATTGAGGTCAGGAGCTGGCGCTCACTTGAAAGGGGCGGAATCTTATAAATCTGATACGCCGTATCCAGCACGCCTATTTCAATCAGGAAGTTCCAGGTCGCTTTGGTGTCAGGGTCTTTGAGGACATGGGCTGACTCAAAGCTATAGTTTTTTGTGAGGCTATCTGCGTAGTCAAAGATTCCAAGGGTATTAAGGTTTTTGTCAAATTCCACAGGCAACGGAATTTCTGTTAAAGCGACAAGGTGATTGTTGATTTTGGCAACATTCACATTTGCATTGATGATTTCTTTGTTTTTTATGTCGAACAAAAAATCGATTAAAGAGAATTGATCTGTTTTGGGTTTTTGAGCAAAGCCCACAAAATCAAAGACGCCTGTTGCTTGCAACTTTTTATAGGCCTCAGAGCGGAGGAATTTACAGGTATAGCTGACTTTCCCTTGCTTGATGGTAAAGGCGTATAATTTTGCGAGCCCATCAAACCAGCTTTTGACAGTTTCGCCCCTGTTGTCTCTGATGAGACCTGGCCCATTGCGGACAAATTCCCCTTCCAGCCAAGAAGGGATCTCACCGTCTACCTTGAGGGGGATGTTTTCCGATTCTTCCAGGCTCTGAAACAAATATAAGGGAGACAAATCGTTTTTTTGAGAGGGCGTTGAGGGCATGGGGTGAGGGTGCTGCGATGCACAAGACACACAGGTTAAACTTGTAAAAATAGATCCAATGATTTTTAAGAAAGAATGCATTTTTTTGGTTGTTTTCATTCCTTTTATTCCTCAAAGAGTCGGTTTTGAAGGGCGGCGCTTTTGACTGCTTTTTGAAGCTTTTCAAAGGCGCGAGTTTCGATTTGTCGCACTCTCTCACGAGAAATATTAAGGGACGTCGACAGCGCTTCAAGGGTTACCGGGGGCTCTTTGAGGCGTCTTTCTTGAATAATATGGCGCTCTCTTTCATTCAAGGACTGAAGGGCTGTGTCTAAAAGGGTGTTTTTATGTTTTGTTTCATCTCTTTCCATGAAATGGGCTTCATGGTTTGACTCATCATCCACAAGCCAATCTTGCCATTCATCCAGCCCTTCTGCTTGCAAAGGGGTGTTGAGAGATTTGTCTGGGCCGCTGAGGCGTTTACTCATCTCCACAACCTCTTTTTCCGACACATTAAGGGCGCTTGCCACATCCTTAATGGTTTGAGGCGAGAGAATAGGCTCGTCCACGCTTTGTATTTCGCTTTGAAGGCGCCTTAAATTAAAGAAAAGTTTTTTTTGCGCCGCTGTTGTGCCGATTTTCACAAGAGACCAGGAATGTAAGATATATTCTTGGATATTGGCGCGAATCCACCACATGGCGTATGTTGAAAAGCGAAACCCCTTGTCTGGGTCGAATTTGCGTAGGGCTTGCATAAGGCCTATGTTTCCCTCAGCAATAAGGTCGCCTACAGGCAATCCATACCCACGGTAGCCACTGGCGATTTTTGCCACAAGCCGCAGGTGGGAAGCCACAAGCTTTTCTGCCGCTTTGGGGTCTTGGTGTTCTTGCCAGCGCTTTGCAAGGGTGAACTCTTCTTCGGGGCCTAGCATGGGGAATTTTCTGATTTCAATCAAATAGCGTGCCAGGCCATCGGTTGAACTGGGTAAGGCCTTGTTTAAGGGTGAAGGGATATGGGGTTGATCGTCAGCCACCTAGCTTGCCTGTTGTTATTATTTTATGAGAATTAAACTCTAACACATTTATCAGATCTCGCATATCCGCCGCAAGGTCAATTGAGAAATGAAGGTTTTCGTGAGTCTGTGGGTGAATAAAAGACAACTCTTTTGCATGAAGGGCGTGGCGTCCTTTTGGCCAGTGCTCCGCCAAGTAAGTTTTTAAAAAGGCAGGGACAGCCCGCGGGGGCTTTCCGTAAACACTATCCCCAAGAAGGGGGTGGCCTTTGGCCGTCAGGTGAACACGAATTTGATGGGTACGCCCTGTTTCAAGGCGGCATTCTACAAGGCTTGCAGTGGTATCAAAGGTGTTGAGGACCGTATAATGGGTGCGGGCTGCCTTGCCCCCTTGGCGCAGGGACATGCGTTGACGATTGCGCGGGTCCCTGGCGATTGCTCCCTCAATGCTGCCTGTGGGGGGCATCAGCCGTCCCCACACGATGGCGTAATAAAGGCGACTCATCTCTCGAGAGGCGAGTTGGTGAGCTAGGGCTTGGTGCGCCTGATCATTTTTGGCCACAACAAGAAGGCCGCTCGTTTCCTTGTCCAAGCGGTGAACAATGCCGGGGCGTTTGACGCCATTGATGCCTGACAGGCTGTCCCCGCAATGGTTCAACAGGGCATTCACAAGCGTTCCTGTCAGGTTCCCGGGGGCAGGGTGGACCACCATACCGGCGGGCTTGTTAATCACAATCACATCCGCGTCTTCATAGATAATATCAAGGGGGATCTCCTGGGGGAGGGGCAAGGCCTCTATGGAGGGGGGAATGGTGATTGTAATGACATGATCTTCTTTCACCTTAAAGGCCGGGTCCTTTGCAGGGTTCCCTGCGATGGTGACGTAGCCTTCTTGAATAAGCTCGCTGAGCCGTGTGCGCGAAAAATCCTTCAGTGCAGACGCTAAAAACTTGTCAAGACGGGCGCCCTGGGAAGGGGGGTCAACAATCAAGGTGTAGGAAGGAGAGGGCAGGGTCATCAGGTAGAGCGTCTATCCCTTTTTTAAAGCGGCCTCAATCAACGCAACCGTTTCATCAATGCCATAAAGAGCAATAAAAGATCCCATGCGGGGGCCCTCATCTTGACCAAGAAGGACTTGATACAGCGTTTTAAACCAATCCCGAAGATTCGTGTAATTGTGCCGTTTTCCCACCTCAAAAATTTCTGTTTGAAGGCTCTCGGGGTCTTGCGCCAACCCTTTTAAGCTTTTGGCCAGATCTTCAAGGGCTTGTCGTTCTTCTGGCGTAGGAGGGCGGTAATGTTTGTTTGGTTTTACAAAATCTCTGTAATAAGCGATGGCATACCCCACCAGGCGATCCACCATGGGCATGGTTTCAGGGCGGGCGTTGGGAGCATAGCGGCTAATAAACCCCCACAAAATGGCTTTATCTTCCGTATTACAGACGCTGGCTAAATTGAGCAAAATCCCAAAACTTAAGGGAAGCTCCTCCTGAGGCGGCGTGCCGTTATGCACATGCCACACAGGATTGGTGAGCTTTTGATCCAAGGGTTGTTCTGGGAACTTCTCGAGGAAAGTTAGATATTCATCAACCGCTCGGGGAATGACATCAAAGTAAAGGCGTTTTGCCTTGCGAGGCGCTTGATACATAAAGTAAGCCAGGCTTTCCTCAGGTGCATAGCGGAGCCATTCCTCAATCGTGAGGCCATTTCCTTTAGACTTTGAGATTTTTGCGCCCTGTTGATCGAGAAAAAGCTCATAATTAAACCCTTCGGGAGGACGATGGCCCAAGACCTTGCAGACTTGACTTGATAGCTTTACAGAATCAATCAGATCCTTCCCTGACATTTCATAATCAACCTCAAAGGCCGCCCAGCGCATACCCCAGTCTACTTTCCATTGAAGCTTGCAATGTCCGCCCGTTACAGGGGTTTCAACGAGCTTTCCGTCTTCTCGCTTATAGACAAGAGTGCCGGCGCTCTCATTGTGCTCCACCACAGGGGCTTGCAAGACGCGTCCTGTTTCGGCGCAGATAGGCAAAAAAGGACTATAGGTGGCCCGTCTTTCCGGCCCTAGGGTGGGGAGGATAATGTTAATAATCTCGTCATAATGCGCCAAAACAGCGCGCAACATAGGGTCAAAACGCCCCGAGAGATAGCACTCGGACGAGCTGATAAACTCATAATTAAACCCAAAGGTATCCAAAAAGGCCTTCAGGCGCGCATTATTATGATGGCCAAAGCTTTCATGGGTTCCAAAAGGATCCGGAATCTGGGTCAGCGGTTTTCCCAGATGGGCGCGGATCATATCCGGATTGGGAAGATTGTCTGGAATCTTTCGCAGACCATCCATATCATCTGAAATCGCATAAAGCTTTGTGGGGATATCGCTGAGAAGAGAAAAGGCTTGCCGCACCATGGTGGTGCGCACGACTTCCCCAAAGGTTCCAATATGGGGCAATCCAGAAGGACCATAGCCCGTTTCAAAGAGCACAAACCCTTTGGAGGGGGGCTTTTCGCCTAGGCGGCTAAGAATTTTGCGGGCTTCTTCAAAGGGCCAGGCCGAGGAGGTATGAGCGAGGGACGCGATGTCTTGCATGATGAGCCTTATGGTTTAATGGGGTAGGTCGACTAAGACTTATCTCTTCGAGAAGCATGCTTTGCTTCATCAGCAATCCTATCAGCGTCTTCTTCGGAGATCTCATTGTTTGTTATCAATAGGCTTTTTAAAAGGAAGTCACGTGCCATTTTCTCAAGATTTCTCTGATCAATTTGAGTTTTCATATTATTATCATATGCCTCTAGTAAGTACATTTCATAGTAATATAAAACGCTACTTAATGCAACGTTTTGTTGTTTCAATTTTGAGACGATAGGTTGATAAAGGGTCTGTATCACACAGACACAGACCCTCTACAGTGTTGTTCAATTAACGTGACACAGAATCTAACATTTGTTGCCGTGCTTCTGTTAATGCCGTGGCGGCGGGGGGCAATTGTTCCACCCCAATTTCCCACCATTTTCAGCGGGCTGACAGAACTCGGGTCCAGCGTCTGTAACACCAGAGGTGGACAGCGAGAGAGAGTTGTTTGGTGCGCCGCCTGTCAGGCTAAATTTAGCCATGAGTAAGTCAGTGGCGCCACGAACAAGTTGATCTACTCGAGTGGGCGCTTCTATTGTCATACTGTTCAAATAAGCGTGCGGTTCGGGTCGTGGCTCCATCCCTTCAGGTAGGTGGATGGCACCATGGATGCGCCACTTTCTTCCATTCTTTTCGAAGTCTCCTTGCAGGTTTAGGATCCATGTATTTGGCATAGTTGCTGGATTGACCCATTCACCTTTCCAGATTCTGACCGAGCGTTTCACTTCCTCTGCAGAGGGTGCCTCCAAAAAATCCATTGCCATAGTAGCACTCGTGATCGAGGCACAACAAAGCCCCGTTAGGGCAAATGTTCGAAGAAGGTTAACTTTCATGATCATAGTCCTTTATAAAGTTATTGCCCCAAGAGACACACAGACAATAGGGGGCAGTTGGTTTGTCTCTGTCAAATCTATCGCCTCTCATTACTATAGTCAAGAAAGATTAATGTTTAATAAAAGATGAGAAAGAAATTTTTTATCCCTTATTAACCTATATCAGGGGGTAAGGGTTCAAACTCCTTCTGAAGCCTCCCTCACTTCAACACAGGCACCAAGCGAATCATGACTTGGCTTTTGGGGTAGGCCTTCATCACTTCAGCTTCAACCTCTTCAGCGATAGCGTCAGCCTTGCGCAGGGGAAGGTCTGGGTTCATGACAAGATGCAGTTGAAAGAACTGCTGTAGCCCTGAGCTCCGCGTGCGTAAATCGCGCACATCAATGACTTCGGGATGGGACTTAATAATGGCCAGGATTTTTTCCCGTTCCTCATCATCCAATTCTCGATCCATCAAGACATTAAAGGCCGTCAGCGTAATATGCCAGGCCATCCATAAAATATAAAGACCAATCAAGATCCCAAAAACAGGATCAATCGCATCAAGATGAAAGAACTTAGAGCATAACAAAGACACAATAACGGCCCCATTAATCAGAATATCCGATTGATAATGAATTCTATCCGCTGCAATGGCGGTGGAGCCTGTTTTTTGCACCACATACTTTTGATAGCTAATTAAAAGAAGCGTTAGGACCATGGCAATGCCAATCACCACAAGCCCTATGTCTGTGGATTCAATGGGCTCATAGGAAAAAAGGCGGTCGCGGGCTTCATGCAAAAGCCAGAGGGAGGACCCGCCAATACACAGAGCCTGGGCCAGTGCGGCCAAGGATTCCACTTTGCCATGACCAAAGCGGTGCTCTGCATCTGCGGGTTTTAAGGCATGGTAGACAGCCACCATATTAATGAAGGAGGCAAAGGCATCAAGAAGAGAGTCAATCAGGGAGGCTTGAAGGCTGACAGAACCTGTCGTCCACCACGCAAAAAACTTCAGGCCAATCAAAATAGCGGCCACTGCAACGGAGGCATAGGTGGCAAGCCGAATAATTCGGGCATCGCTCGCGCTAATCTGTGTCATAGAGGTATCCTCTTTTTGAAAGACAAGGGCATAATTCTCCCCATTGATCAAGACACATTTTATGTTTAAAATACCTTAACCATAAGGAATTCTTATGAGTGGTACGGTTTAGTAAAGGAAATGAATATGAAAACAAAAGTTATTGCGTCTTCCCTTCTTGTTGCCCTGTTAGTCACAGGCTGTGAAAGTCCGAAGCAAACCATTGGAACCTTGGGTGGTGGTGCTATCGGAGCCTTGGCAGGCTCAGCCATTGGTAAAGGGAGAGGAAACGTTGTTGCTACAGCCGTGGGCGCTGTTGCCGGTGCTCTTATCGGAGGATATGCTGGCGGCCAGCTTGATAAAGCGGATAGAGAACGGGCAGAAAGAACCGCACAAATGGCTCTTGAAGGCACGAAAACAGGACAAATGGCCCAATGGAATAATCCAGATACAGGGAACAGAGGCACCATTACACCTATACGCACATTCCAAGCCCAGGGTGGACAATACTGCCGGGAATACACACAAGTCATTTATGTGGGAGGGAAAAAACAAGAAGCCTATGGCACTGCGTGTCGTCAGCCAGACGGCGCTTGGCAAGTGCAGCAGTAAGAGAGGGGAGCGAAGTGAAGCAAAGCAATCCAGAGCCTTCCATTCTTTGTCATCCCCGACTTAGAAGTT
>CAZSAH010000038.1:0-15915 GCA_964605015.1 uncultured Alphaproteobacteria bacterium
GGATCTTGCCCGCAACGAATAAGATCCTCGGTTCAAGAAGTTCTAAGATTTGCTTTGCAAATCAAGAACTTCTAGCCCGAGGATGACAAAAACAAAGCATCTTCAATTCTATTTTAGGTATAGTATAGGATACAAAGGTCAAAGCATGAAAGCCTTTCTTTTCCCCGGACAAGGATCACAGAGCGTCGGCATGGGCCGTGATCTTTATGATGCCTTTCCTTGCGCTCGCGATGTCTTCTCTGAAGTTGACGACGCCCTTCAGCAGAACCTCTCAAAAATTATCTTTGAAGGCCCTGAGGCTGACTTAACCCTCACAGAAAATACCCAGCCTGCTCTTATGACGGTGAGCCTGGCCTTAATGCGTGTTTTAGAAAAAGAAGGGGGTCTCACCCTCCACCGCTCTATTTCTTATATTGCCGGCCATTCTTTGGGAGAATACTCCGCTCTTTGCGCGGCTGGATCTTTGACCCTAAGGGACACAGCCCGTTTGTTGAAAATTCGAGGGCAAGCCATGCAGAAAGCCGTTCCCCTTGGGGAAGGCGCCATGGCCGCTATTCTGGGCCTTGACCTTGCGGATGTTGAAAAAATCGTGCGCGCCGCCTCTGACACCCAAATTTGCCAGATTGCCAATGACAACAGCCCCGGCCAAGTCGTTATCAGTGGCCACACGGACGCCATAGAGCGCGCGATTGCGCTTTCCAAGGAGGCTGGGGCCAAGCGGAGCCTTCTGTTAAACGTAAGCGCCCCTTTCCATTGCGCCCTTATGCAGCCCGCTCAAGAGCGTATGAAAGAGGCGTTTCAAGCTGTTCAACTCTCCACGCCCTCAATTCCTGTCATAGACAACGTCTCTGCTGAGCCCGTTCAAAACGGCGACGCCCTTCGTACTCTTCTGATCCAACAAGTCACAGAGCGCGTGCGCTGGCGGGAAAGTATCGCGTGCATGGCGGACCTTGGCGTGTCTACAACCATTGAAGTGGGGGCTGGAAAAGTCCTGACCGGCCTGTCAAAGCGTATTGTGCCCACCCTTGAGGCCTTTGCTCTGAATACGCCGTATGATATTGAAGACTTTCTAAAGAGAGATTTTGCAGCCTAAAGGAGGATCCTCTATATGGATATGAATTGCGAGTCGTTCTGTTAAAACTGTCTGTTTCCACAAACCACCCATTCTCTCGTTTTTTTTCTTTAAAAATTTTTGCACATTTTTAACAAAATATGGTATATTGATAAAATATCTACATGTTAGGAAACTGTACATGCAAATCGTTAAATCTAAAGTTGATAAAACTGGGCGGATTCTTATTCCCGCCCCTTATCGCCATTTACTTCATTTAATGCCAAATCAAGATATTATTCTACAAATGGAAGAAGGCGAATTACGCGTGCGCTCCTTTAAAGAATCTGCAAAGCATGCCCGAGACCTCGTAAAAAAGTATAATCCTAAGGGACAAGACCTGGTCGCCCTTCTCTTCAAAGCCCGCAAAGAAGACGACTCCCATGGGTGAAGCTGTTATTGATGCGTCTGCTCTGTTGGCATTCCTTAAAGGAGAAGACGCTGCCCTCAACAAACTCGAAGAGATTTTGCCACGCGCCATCATCTCCTCCGTTAACTTCTGTGAAGTTGCAACAATATTAAGAGGCCTTGGAATGCCAGATGCAGCTATTGAAGAAGCAGTTGAGGAAACAGTGAATAAGATCATTCCTTTTGATGCCTCTCAAGCCATGAGAGCTGCTTATCTCCGCGAACATACAAAACCATATGGTCTTTCCTTAGGTGACCGCGCGTGCTTGGCCTTAGGATTAACCTACAACCTTCCTGTATACACAGCGGACCGCATATGGAAAGAAATTAAAATTGATGTCCCCATCAAATTAATACGGTGAACAAACAATTAAAAAAAACTTCTCCAAATGGCCAACCGGAAAATTTGACCCTGCAGAAAATCTATTATACACTATAAATATAAAATGGCAAAAGACTGCAGTATACTTATGATAGAAGGAGGATCCATGTTCAATCTTAAAGGAAAAAAAGCTCTTATTACAGGAGCCACTGGCGGGCTGGGGGCTGAAATTGCCCGCGCCCTTTATCATCAAGGGGCCTCTGTTGTTCTCTCAGGAACGCGCAAAGAAAAGCTTGATGCCCTGGCCCATGAGCTTGGAGAACGCGCCCATGCGATCCCGTGTGACCTGTCCAATGCAGAGGACATCCAGCGCTTGATTCCAGAAGCTGAGGCGGCCCTAGGCGGCCTTGATATTTTGGTTAACAATGCAGGGCTCACCCAAGATGGGCTCATGATGCGCATGAATGATGACCAGTGGTTAAAGGTGCTTGATGTCAATCTGACCTCCTGTTTTCGCCTTTCTCGGGAGGCCATCAAAGGGATGATGAAGCAACGCGCAGGCCGCATTATCAACATTACCTCGATCGTAGGTGTCACAGGAAACGCCGGGCAAGCCAATTATGCAGCCTCTAAGGCAGGATTGATTGGTCTTTCCAAATCTTTGAGCGCCGAAGTCGCAACGCGCGGTATTACGGTCAATTGCATTGCTCCTGGATTCATTGAATCCCCCATGACATCCGTTTTAAATGAAAAGCAACGAGAAAAAATCTTGAGTGCCATTCCTCAAGGCGCCATTGGAGCGCCTCAAGATATTGCCGCAGGAGTCGTCTATTTAGCCAGCGATGAAGCCAAATATGTGACAGGACAAACCCTTCACATCAATGGAGGAATGACGATGGTGTAACCTTTTGGCAAGCTGTTTTTAAAAATTTTACAGTCTTGCCTAGCCAAACAAATAAGAATATGGTAGCAAGCTGTAGATACAGAATAAGGTAAAAGATTTTATCTATTCTATGATATTGTCAACCAATTGAGGAAGAGAATTAAATGAGTGACGTTACAACACGTGTAAAGAAAATTGTCGTTGAACATTTGGGCGTTGATGAAGACAAAGTCACAGAAAACGCAAGTTTTGTGGACGACTTGGG
The DNA here is from genome assembly GCA_964605015.1 of uncultured Alphaproteobacteria bacterium. Classification (GTDB taxonomy): domain Bacteria; phylum Pseudomonadota; class Alphaproteobacteria; order UBA9655; family UBA9655; genus UBA9655. The sequence continues at coordinate 2,990 of CAZSAH010000038.1, forward strand.
CGCCGACAGCTTAGATACAGTCGAGCTCGTCATGGCTTTCGAAGAGGAATTCGGATGTGAAATCCCCGATGAAGCCGCTGAAAAAATCATGACCGTTAAAAACGCTATTGATTACGTCTCTGACAAAGCGTCTAAGTAAAACACAGAGTGAGTGGTATGACATTGAGTGATCGTCGCGTTGTAATTACTGGTTTAGGCCTTGTCACCCCTTTAGGGAATGGAGTGGAGCCTTCTTGGAAAAGGCTTATTGCTGGAGAATCAGGCATTCGACGCATCGACACATTTAATGTCGACGATATTCCGTCAAAGATCGCTGGCCTCCTCCCTCAAGGAGAGGCCCTTGGCCAATTTAATTTCGATGACTATGTCCCCCCTAAGGACCGCCGCAAAATGGATGATTTTATCATCTATGGCATTGCGGCCGCAGACGAAGCATTGAAAGATTCTGGCTGGGTTGCTGAAACGGAAGAAGACCAAGAAATGACCGGGGTTATGATTGGCTCAGGGATTGGTGGTCTTGCTAAGATCTATGAAGCCTCCATTACTTTAAAAGAAGGGGGGCCTCGAAAAATGAGCCCTTTCTTTATCCCGTCTTGCCTTATTAACTTGATCTCAGGTCAAGTGTCCATTCGCCATGGCTTTAAAGGCCCCAACCATGCTGTTGTGACAGCCTGCTCAACGGGTGCCCATGCCATTGGAGATGCGGCGCGTCTTATTCAATGGGGAGATGCGAACGTCATGCTAGCAGGAGGTGCGGAAGCTGCCATCTGTGGCGTTGGGGTAAGCGGATTTACAGCCCTCAGAGCCCTCTCAACAAAATTCAATGATACCCCGGAAAAAGCCTCCCGCCCCTGGGATAGGGATCGAGATGGCTTTGTTATGGGTGAAGGCGCTGGTATTGTTGTTTTAGAAGAATATGAGCATGCAAAAAAGCGCGGTGCAAAGATTTACGCCGAAATTATAGGATATGGTCTTTCCGGAGACGCCCATCACATCACTGCCCCTGCAGAAGATGGAAGTGGGAGCTTTCGCGCCATGCGCAATGCCCTTCGCCGTGCGGGAATCACACCAGATGACCTGGGCTACATCAATGCTCACGGCACCTCCACACCTCCGGGTGATATGGTCGAACTTAATAGCGTAAAGAAGCTTTTCAAGGGAAGCGAAGCAAAGATCTGCATGTCCTCTACAAAATCTGCGATTGGCCATTTACTAGGGGCTGCTGGGGGCGTTGAGGCTATTTTCTCTATTCTTGCCTTAAGAGATGGGATTTTGCCCCCTACCCTCAACCTTGACAATCCATCAGAAGGATGTGAGGGAATTGACCTTATCCCCCACAAAGCAAAAGAAAAAAAGATACGCTACGCCATGTCCAATTCCTTTGGCTTTGGCGGTACAAATGCATCTCTTGTGATGAGCAAAATTTGAAGCCTCTCTTCTCTAAAAAGAGAGTGGCTACCTTTGGTTTATTTTTCCTTGTCGTCCTTACCTTTTGTGGCGCAGGGGTCGCCTATTGGTTCCAGCACCCTCAAAACAACAAGCGCACAGTCGTTTTTATTGAAAAAGGAGCCTCCCTCACACACATCGCAGCCCATCTTCATCAACAAGGGGTTTTAACCATTCCCCTTCTCTTTAAAGCCTTTTTATATGGAACAAAAAGCTGGAAAGAAATTAAGGCCGGAGAATACTTGATTCCGCCCGATCTCTCCCCCGCGCAGCTCATTCATATTTTGAAAAAAGGGGAGGTTATTTTGCACCCTGTCACCCTCATTGAGGGAGAAACAAGTTATACGCTTGTCCAAAAGCTTTTGGCAGACGCCCGCTTTGAGGGAGCTTGCCTAATCCCTGCTGAGGGAAGCCTTCTGCCAGAAACATACCATTTTCCTCGAGGAACGACGCGCCAAAAAATTATCTCTCATATGCAAAAAGCCATGACAGAAAGGCTTGCGGAGATCTGGGCCATGCGCCCCTATGGGCATCCCCTTCGCTCTCCTGAAGAATTTGTTATCTTAGCCTCTATTATAGAAAAGGAAACGTGCCGTGCTTCAGAAAAACCTCTTGTGGCCGCTGTGTTTTTAAACCGTCTTCAACAAGGGATGCCTCTTCAGGCAGATCCTACTGTTCTCTATTCCCTTACCTTGGGAAGGGGGAGTTTAGGCCGAGATCTTACGCACGCTGACCTACAGGTAAAGACTCCTTACAATACCTATCTCACGCTCGGGCTTCCCCCCTCCCCTATTGCCAATCCCAGCGTATCGTCCCTCAAAGCCGCCCTTCACCCTGCGGATGTGCCTTATCTTTACTTTGTTGCCGATGGCTCTGGCGGTCATATTTTTGCAACAACCCTTGAAGAGCATCAAAGAAATCATGCAGCGTGGCGAGAAATAAGAAAAAGGACCCTCCCCTAGGTCCTTTCTAACCTAAGGGCCCCGGTTGCACCATTTGTGAAAAGCATACCAAATTCCTCCCCCAATAAGAAGAACGGCTAAGATAATTTTAGGAAAAAGAGACATTTTATCCATAATAAGGTAGGCAAAATAATACGCAGCAACACAGCTAGACACAGACCAAACAAGGGCTGCAATAAAATTTAAAATCATAAAGCGTTTAATTCCAACACCACTTGCCCCAATAACAAAAGGACTGATGGTCCGGATACCATAAACAAAACGGCAGCTAAGAATGAAGAAATTATCATAACGCTTTAAAAGCTGAAACGCTCGATCCGCGCGTGGCCTTAGAGACGGAAATTTATCAATCAGAGAATTTCCATAGTAATGCCCTATAAAATAGCATCCTTGGTCAGCCAAAAGTGTGCCCAAAAAAGAGACCAAGATAATTTTAGGGAGAGAAAGGTACCCTTCATGGGCCAGGAATCCCGCCACAAAAATAACGGATTCCCCTTCCACAAGGGAGCCTAAAAAAACAGCAATGTACCCCCAATTTTCAATATATGCTTGCCAAGCCTCCATTTTTTGAAACTCTTTTCCCTTTTGTATTAAGCATGTTTCTTTCGCCACTTATAAACAATAAATCCAATCCCTGAACCAAGCACAACAAGGGCCAATATAATCTTAGGCACAAGATGCAGTTCATCCATAATAAGATGCGCAAAATAATACGCAGCAACACAGCTAGACACAGACCAAATAAGGGCTGCAATCAAGTTTAAAACCATAAAACGTTTAATGCCGATACCACTGGCCCCAATGACAACAGGACTGATGATACGGATGCCATAAATAAACCGGAAACTAAGAATAAAAATATTATCATAGCGCTTTAAAAGCTGAAAGGCTTTTTCAGCCCGCGGCCTGAGGGAGGGGAACCTATCAATAACCCGGTTCCCATAATGACGCCCTACAAAATAAAGGCCTTGGTCCGCGAAAAGCGTGCCAAAAAAGGCAATAAGAATAATTTTAGGAAGCGATAAATACCCCTCATGGGCCATAAATCCAGCCACAAAAATGATAGATTCGCCCTCAATAAGCGATCCTAAAAAAACAGCGATATATCCCCAATTTTCAACGAATTCTTGCAAAGACCCATACCTCATATTTTGGAAGAAACCAGCTCCCTCCCCATTTATCAAAAGGTCCTCTTTTCGCTTTCGCGAGCGCAGTTTAGGACTTGATATACACTTATATATGGTAACAGGCGGGATTATTGTCAAGCAACTCCGCTCTAAAACCCCTAAAAAGACTAGCTTTTTTAATAAAATTTAGGTAAGATTTTAAACAATAACACCTGTTTTGCGCTGCAAAGAACGAGGAAACCCATGGAACTTGATCCCATTCTTCTGTCACGCATTCAGTTTGCGTTTACCATAAGTTTCCACATTATCTTTCCAGCCCTCACCATTGGGCTGTCCAGCTGGCTTGCCGTTGTGGAAGGTCTTTGGCTCATCACAGGCCGGCCGGTCTACCAAGAGATCTACAAATTATGGGTTAAGATTTTTGCTGTCACATTCGCCATGGGGGTGGTGTCTGGCGTGGTTATGTCTTATCAGTTGGGCACAAACTGGTCGGGATTTTCAGATAGTGTGGGGAACGTGCTGGGGCCCCTCTTCGCATTCGAGGTCCTAACGGCCTTCTTCCTCGAAGCGTCCTTCCTGGGCATCATGCTTTTTGGATGGGATAGGGTCACACGCACCATGCATTTTGCCTCCACGATTATCGTTGCGCTGGGGACCCTCACCTCAGCCTTTTGGATTTTATCCGCTAACAGTTGGATGCACACCCCTGCAGGCTATGAACTCCACGAAGGCCTTATTTTCCATCCCACAAGTTGGCTTGAGATTATTTTCAATCCCTCCTTTCCCTATAGACTCATGCATATGGTGATCGCTGCCTATTTGACGACGGCTTTTTTCGTCGGCGGCATTGGATCGTGGTATCTTTTAAAAAAACGCCATCTTGCCCACGCACGCATCATGGTGGGAATGGCTATGCTGATGGCTGTCTTTGTTGTTCCTCTCCAAGTCCTTCTCGGGGACCTGCATGGAACAAACACCTTTGCTTATCAGCCCACAAAAGTCGCAGCCATAGAAGGGCTTTGGGAGACGAAAAAGGGCGCTCCCTTAATTTTACTGGGATGGCCTGATAAACAAAAGGAAGAAACATGGTCTGTTCTTGAAATTCCCAAGCTTGCTAGTCTTCTTCTCACCCATGACCTCAAGGGAGAGGTCAAGGGATTGAAAACATGGCCAAAAGAAGACAGACCCCCTGTTGCGATCATATTTTGGTCTTTCAGAGTGATGGTGGGCATTGGCTTACTTATGCTTGCAACGGGGTTTATGGCGATATACCTGTACTTCCGAAAAATTCTGTTTGACAAAAAATGGTTTCAAGGTTGGTGTTTTGTCATGACCCCTTCAGGATTTATAGCCGTCTTAGCTGGCTGGTTTGTTACAGAAATAGGGCGCCAGCCCTATATTGTCTATGGGCTGATGCGCACAGCACATGCCAGCTCCCCCGTGATGGGGCGTGACGTTCTTCTCTCTCTGCTTGCCTTTGTTTTTGTGTATACTTTTATTTTTGGGGCCGGCATTTATTACATTTCACAATTGATAAAAAAAGGCCCCTTCCCTTTCCTGAAACCAGAAGATATCTATGGATCCCATGGTGTTACCCCCCCTATGCTGAGGTCCGCTGATGCCTGATTTTTCTTCCTTTCTTGACTTACCTTTAATTGCCGGGGGCGTCATTGCAACCGCTATTTTCTTGTATGTTCTTCTTGATGGGTTTGACCTAGGAATTGGGATCCTCTTTCCCTTTGCGCCCAGCGAGGAATGCCGCAACAAAATGATGAATTCCATCGCCCCTTTTTGGGATGGCAATGAAACCTGGCTTGTTTTGGGAGGGGGCGGTCTTTTTGCAGCTTTTCCCTTAGCTTACGCCATCCTCCTTCCTGCCTTTTATATCCCCATCATTTTGATGCTTTTAGGGCTTATCTTTCGAGGCGTTGCCTTTGAATTTCGTTTTAAATCAAAAGGAAAAATGCATACCGTGTGGGATTATTCTTTTCACTTCGGATCGCTTGCCGCCGCTTTTTTCCAAGGCGTCCTGCTGGGGGCTTTTGTTGAAGGAGTCACTGTCCAAGGGCGCACTTTTGGAGGCGGTAGTTTTGATTGGCTAAACACCTTTTCCCTCATGACAGGGGTCGCGCTTATCTTTGGGTACGCTCTTTTAGGATCAACATGGACGATTCTCAAAACAGACACAACAACCCAAAAATGGGCCCGAAAAGTGGCTTTATATTCTCTTCTTTATGTTGTGTTGTTTATGGGACTTGTGTGCTTATGGGTTCCCTTTTTAAACGACAAAATTTTCATAAGGTGGTTTACTTTTCCCACTTTAGTTTATCTTTGCCCCATTCCGTTGTTAACGGCTGTAACCTTTATAAGCCTCTATCAAAGCCTTTTAAAAAAGCACGAGGCAAAGCCATTTGTCCTTGCGATTCTTCTCTTTTCTCTCGGGTATATCGGGTTGATGGTCAGCATATGGCCTTGGATTGTGCCCTATCAAATTTCCGTCTGGCAAGCGGCAGCCAATCCAAAGTCTTTATCCCTTATTCTTATGGGGGTTCTCTTTTTATTACCGATCACCCTCGGCTATACGGCCTACTCTTATTATGTTTTTCGAGGGAAATCGAGTCATCACTATGAATAAAACTCAAAAATGGAAGCCTTGGGCATGGTTTGCGTGTTTGTGGCTAAGCGGCTTATGTTGCACCGCCCTTTTTGCTTACAGTATCCGGTGGTTTTTAAAATTCTTTCGCTAAAGGGGTGTTGTAGAATTTTTCTAGATATTTTATATGTCAAGGCACCTCATGCGTTTCTGGTGCTGTTTTCAAAGGACTAACTCATGCCTCCCTCTCTTTTTGGCTTTATACGCCACATGTTGCGCCCCTATTTCCTGCCCCTTTTTGTGATGGGTGCGACAGCCGTCGTCTGGGCCATACAAACCTCTCTCGCGCCCTATATGTTAAAGGTTATGCTTGATCGCATGATAGCCGAACCAGACGCGAATCCGTTTGTCATTCTGAGGGGACCCGTCGCCATTTATTTGGGCGTACATTTTACGCAAAGTACCTTCTTCCGTCTTTATAACTACTTTGTTGAGTATAAAATGATCCCTGACTTACGGAAAAGGATCAGCACCACATGCCTTCATCATCTTTTGAACCTCTCCCATCAATTCTATCAGGATAGTTTTGCGGGAAGCTTGGGCAGCAAGGTAAGCGAGCTGGTGATGGCTGTTCCCGATCTGTTGAAAATCCTTATCGATCGTTTCTTCAGTACTTTTTTGTCTTTGACGATCGCCATCTTCACCCTTTGGCACGTGAACACGCGATTTGCTCTTGTCTTGTTGATCTGGGGAATGATCTTTCTAAGTATGTCCATGCTTGTCAATGGACGTATGACCCGTCTGGCAGCTGAATGGTCTTTTAAAGGGCATTTGGTCACAGGATACATTGTGGATACGCTTTCCAATATGTTGACGGTCCGTTTGTTTGCGCGGGGGAAGAACGAAGACTCTCGACTCACAGCAAGCATTGACGAGAGCAAGGAGGCAGAGAAAGCCTTGGAATGGTTTCATGTGAAGCTTTGGTGTCTCTATGGCTATGGCTTCGTAGCCGCCCAGTGTTTTAACTTTTACTTCCTTCTCCAAGGGCGGGCTGAAGGGTGGATCACCGTCGGTGACTTTGCCCTCGTTTTAGGACTCAATGTCAGTATTATGGCCTTGTTCTGGGAAGTCTCACAGGAATTTTCTAAATTCTCCAAGCTTCAAGGGCGCATTCGTCAGAGCTTAAAGGATATCATGGTCGTTCCTGATATTCAGGACAAACCAGATGCAAAAGACTTATCCCTCACCCACGGAACCATCGCCTTTGACAATGTCTACTTTCAGTATGGACAAGCGGATCTCTTGTTTCAGAAAAAATCCGTAACCATTGCCCCTGGCCAAAAAGTAGGGCTGGTGGGGTATTCAGGAAGCGGCAAATCAACTTTCGTGAACCTTATTTTGCGCCTTTATGATGTGACTTCAGGCCGCATCTTAATTGATGATCAAGACATACGCGACATCACTCAAGACTCGCTCCATGCAGCCATTGGCATGATCCCTCAGGATCCCTCTCTGTTTCATCGCACATTGATGGAGAACATCCGTTATGGACGCTCTGATGCAACGGACAAAGACGTCATTGAAGCGGCTAAACGGGCTCATGCCCATGAATTTATTCAATCCCTTCCCCAAGGGTATGATTCCCTTGTGGGAGAACGTGGCGTAAAGCTTTCCGGAGGTCAGCGCCAACGCATCGCTATTGCGCGCGCCATCTTGAAAAATGCGCCCATCCTCATTTTAGATGAAGCTACAAGCCAACTGGATTCAGTGACAGAAAGCTATATCCAAGAGTCTCTCTGGGCGCTTATGCAGGGCAAGACCACCATCGTGATTGCCCATCGTCTCTCCACTCTTCTTCACATGGATCGCATCCTTGTCTTTGATTGCGGTAAGATTGTGGAAGATGGGACGCATAAAGACCTGCTCGCCAAAGGGGGCCTCTATAAAACCCTCTGGGAAGCCCAAGTGGGCGGCTTCTTGCCGGAGAGAAAGACGGGAGAAGAAAGTCTTATAAAATCATGATCATGGGGGTTTCAATAAGCTCTTTAAAGGCTTTCAGAAAATGGGCCCCAACGGCTCCATCCACCACTCGATGGTCAACAGAAAGGGTGCACGTCATCATCATCGCTGACGTCAAAAGGCCCGCCTTGACCACAGGTCTTTCTTCCCCCATGCCCACAGCTAAAATACACCCCTGAGGGGGGTTAATAATCGCTGAGAAGTCCTTAACCCCATACATCCCAAGGTTTGACAGGCTAAAGGTGCCTCCTTGGAATTCTTCTGGTTTCAGCTTGCCTTCCCGTGCTTTGAGAGCCAGGCTTTTCATCTCATTAGAAATGTCAATAAGACCCTTTGATTCCGCTTGACGAATAACGGGCGTGATGAGCCCCCCTTCAATGGCAACGGCAACGGACACATCGGCCGATTTGTACTGATAAATTTGATCGTTAATCCAAGAGGCATTCGCTTCAGGCACTTTCTTTAAGGCCAAGGCACACGCCTTAATGATGAAGTCATTAACGGAAAGCTTATACGTCCCCTCAGCGCGCCCATTGATTTGCTCGCGCACTTTCAAAAGGGCGTCAATATTACACTCAACGCTCAGATAAAAATGGGGAATGGTTTGCTTAGCTTCCACAAGACGCTTTGCGATAATCTTGCGGATGTTGGACGTTGGGATGATGTCATAGGCTGGCTCATACCCGGACAAAAGCGGAGACGGCGCCGAGACCCCTCCTCCTTGAGTCATAGCTTTTTCCACATCCGCCTTCACAATGCGCCCTCGCGGACCCGAGCCTGAGACAGAATTCAGATTAATCTGGGCCTTTTCTGCCATCCTTCGCGCAAGCGGGCTTGCAACAGAGCGCGCTCCTGCGGCCACTGCGGGTGCCTTAAGATCTTGCTTTTTCTCAGGAACAGCGGGAGCAGCAGGGCTTTCTTGTTTTTGTACCGGGGGTGCAGACACCACCTTGCCTAAGACAGAGGCATCTTCCCCCTCTTCAAGAAGAAGACCTATCACTTGGTTGACTTTGACTTGCTCTGTTCCCTCAGGAACAAGGATTTTGCCCAAACGACCTTCATCAACGGCTTCCACCTCCATGGTGGCCTTATCCGTTTCAATTTCGGCAATAACATCGCCCGCCTTCACCGCGTCGCCTTCGCGTTTACTCCATTTGACAAGGTTCCCTTCCGTCATGGTGGGAGAAAGGGCAGGCATTAAGATTTCAATCGGCATGATGGGGTGACCTCTGTATAAGGACAAGATCCTTTTTAATAATTTCTCGAAATTTTGGTGCAGTAATATTCCAATTCAGTAAATCTACTTTAAAAGGCAAATCAGACTCTTCAAAATCCTCATCTATATGCCCCTGAACATTAAAGGGGATTGGCTCTTTAAAACACAAATCAAGATCAGAAAACCGCCGTTGCGTCCCTTTTGTACGAGATCCAAAAGCATAAAATGTGTAGGGATATTTTTTCAAAATATCCTCTACAATCTGCAAATGTCGTTGTTCCATAAAAAGCACTTAAGGCTCCCTAAGCTTCACAATTAATGCCGCCAGTTCTTTGGAAAATCGATCAAAAATTGACGTAACAATTTCTAAACTTTCTTGATTATAGGAATGGACCGTAAGATTCCTCTTTTTTTGAAAGTCAAACCAGATCTCTGGGTCCTCAATTAAATGCCCAAGAGCGGCTTTGCGAAAAGTATCTTTAGGCGAGCTCGCCTCAAGACCTTGCGATTCAAGAACACGTTTCATCATTTTCCACGATAGCTCATAACAAAATTCAAAAGCTTGAACGGTCGCCGTTTTATCCTTATCTGTGCTCAAATCCTTGCGAAACTCTTCAAACACGGCCTGCGCCCTTAAAATAGGGCTTAAATCTATTTTTTCAGAACTGTCCACGTTTGCCCCTTTTTGATTCTCATTTTTTGTACCGTGAAAGAGTGACGATGACAAGCCATAATGGCCAGGAAGTTTCTCAGAAACATAGAAGCGAAGAGAAAAAAGCTGCCTTCATAAAGAATTTATGCGGATGTTAATAATTTTTTAAACAAAAAAGAGGTAAAATTTATTCAGATTTCACAGAGGAGAAAAAAATGAAAAAGTATGAAATAGCTAGAAATCGCTTTGTTTCAATGGGACTTGTTGGCTCAATGAGTCTTCTTTTGAGTGTTCCTCTTGTTGCAATTGAGGCTCCCCCACCGCCGCCACCTCTTCCTTCAGATATAGCAAAAAAAGAAGGAGGCCTACTTGTTACCGCTGCAACAAAGATAGAGAAGGATCATAATGCTTTTATGAAAATTTTAGGTCAGTATACCAACGAAAAAGATGCACAAAAAAGAGCCAACATGAAGTTGACCCTAGATAATGCAGCAGATAAGTTATCAGAAAGTATAGATGCAATTAGAAGATTAACAGACAGAATGAAAAAAGATTTAAGTGGAAATGAGCGATCTGCTGAAGTGAAATCAATGCAAGATCAAGTTAAAAGAAGCAAAGTCATTCCACGAAAAGAACAAAGCGATCTTATGGAGGAACTTAGAAAGCGCCTTAACAAAATGCAGGAAGAGTGACAAGAGGTGCAGCAACCAAGAGTAAGGTCACTTCAGGTACGATAACATACCTTCTTTGCCGCTTCTACAATTGTTTCCACTTGGGGTAAGGCCAAAAATTCTAAATTTGCCGCGTACGGCATGGGCACATCTTCGCCCGCAACGCGCACGCACGGCGCATCAAGGTAATCAAAGGCGTCTTCCATCATCAGGGCTGCAATTTCAGACCCAATGCCCGCAAAAGGCCAGCTTTCCTCGCAAGAAACAATACGATTGGTTTTCATCACGGACTGAATAATGGTGTCCCGATCAAGAGGGCGAATCGTGCGCAGATCGATCACCTCTGCCTCAATTCCTTCCTCTGCCAAGCGGTCAGCCGCTTGAAGCGCTTTCCCCACCATCAGGGAAAAGGCCGTAATCGTCACATCTTTCCCTTCTCGCCGAATGAGGGCTTTACCAATGGGCAGGATATGGTCAGGATCTGAGGCCACATCCTCAAAGGTCACCCCATAGAGAAGCTCATTTTCCAAGAAAATAACGGGGTTTGGATCACGAATGGCGGCTTTCAGCAACGCCTTTGCATCCCCTGCACTATAGGGGCTGATTACCTTTAATCCCGGGCAATGGGCGTACAAACTCGCAAAGCAGTGGGAATGCTGGGCCCCTACGCGGGAGGCTGCTCCATTGGGGCCGCGAAAGACAATGGGACACCCCATCTGTCCCCCAGACATATACAGAGTTTTAGCCGCCGAATTAATAATCTGATCCAGGGCCTGCATGGAAAAGTTAAAGGTCATAAACTCAATAATGGGACGAAGCCCCCCAAAGGCCGCCCCCACCCCAAGACCCGCAAAGCCATGCTCCGTAATGGGGGTATCAACAACCCTTTTGGCGCCAAACTCATCCAAAAGGCCTTGACTCACCTTATAGGCTCCGTTGTATTCCGCAACTTCTTCACCCATCAAAAAAACAGTCGGATCGCGGCGCATTTCTTCTGCCATAGCATCACGAAGGGCTTCTCTGACAGTCATTGCTTGCAGGGTCATGAGTGGGCCTCTTCTTTTAAAATATCTGTGTAAAGTTCGGCCACATCAGGCTCTGGAGAGGACTTGGAGAACTCCACTGCCTCTGCCACCACGCCCTTAATGTCATCATCAAGCTGTTTGATCTTGTCTTCCCCAATGCCCAAGGTTTTTGTCATATAGGCCTTGAAAAGATCAATAGGATCATGCTTTTCCTTCACCTCTTCCACCTCTTCTTTAAGCCGATATTTAGCAGGATCTGACATAGAATGACCTTTATACCGATAGGTGTCCATTTCAAGGATATACGGGCCTTTACCGGAACGGGCATGGTCGAGAGCACGGGTTGCGGCCTCTTTTACTTTGAGAAGCTGCATTCCATCCACTTTTTCTCCTGGAATACCCCAGCCTTGGCCACGCCCATAGTAATTCGGCCCTGCAGACGACCGCGCCACGGAAGTGCCCATCCCATATCTATTGTTTTCAATAACATACACAACAGGTAGCTTCCACAGAGCAGCCATATTGTAAGATTCATACACTTGGCCTTGGTTAGCGGCCCCATCCCCCATGGAGGCGACGCACACTCCCTTGTCCTCGTTGTATTTATGGGCAAACCCAAGCCCTGTCCCAATGGGAATTTGCGCCCCCACAATACCATGGCCGCCGTAGAATTTTTTCTCGCGACTAAACATGTGCATGGAGCCCCCTTTTCCTTTGGAGTAGCCCTCACTTCGCCCCGTGAGCTCTGCCATGACCCCGCGTGGGTCCATGCCACAGGCCAGCATATGGCCATGATCGCGGTACGCCGTAATAATGCTATCTTGAGGCTGTAATACAGACTGTATCCCAACAACGACCGCTTCTTGCCCAATATAAAGATGGCAAAATCCTGCGATCAAGCCCATTCCATAAAGCTGAGATGACCGCTCTTCAAAGCGGCGAATCAGCTGCATATCGTAATAAGCCTTTAAGGCGTCTGTTTGAGAGAGTGCGTGAGCCAAGCTTTATCCTCGTTTTGTCCTTAATCTCGCCATAGACTTACCCCAGAAATGACAGAATTGACAACCCCGTTTCCATCACAGCACGAGGGTCTTAAGCTTAACTCATAGCATTGCAAATTCAGAGTTTCATTCTGAATTTACAAGGTCATTTCTATGCACTTCTTGTCATCCCCGACTTAGAAGTTCTTGATTTTCAAAGAAAATCCTAGAACTT
>CAZSAH010000039.1:0-15874 GCA_964605015.1 uncultured Alphaproteobacteria bacterium
CATTCCTACGGAATGCGTTGTTTTTACTGGATCCCCGCTTTCGCGGGGATGACAAACCTCAATACCCTATTCCTGCATGACCTGTTCATCTTGCTGATGATGGGCAAGGGCTGCGGCAGCCTTTGAGGCCTTTGAGGAGAGGGTTTCTTGGTCTCTCTCCGCTGCAACGCGCTTTAAACGATTGACCACACTGCCCGTTCCCACAGGAATGAGACGCCCGACGATGATGTTCTCTTTCAAGCCTTTGAGCTCATCAACCTTTCCAGAAACAGCTGCTTCTGTAAGAACACGGGTCGTTTCTTGGAAAGACGCCGCCGAGAAGAAGGACTGGGTCTGAAGGCTGGCCTTTGTAATGCCTTGCAGAACAGCATGGAACTTCGCAGGACGACGCCCATCTGCAATGGCAGCCTTGTTTGTGTCTTCAAATTCTTGCTTGTCCACTTGTTCACCCAAAAGGAAGGTGGTCTCGCCCGGATCCGTGATCTCAACCTTTTGCATCATTTGACGCACAATGACCTCAATATGCTTATCGTTAATGGGAACGCCCTGCAAACGATAAACTTCTTGAATTTCATTGATCACATACCTTGCCAGCTCTTCGATTCCAAGAACACGTAAAATATCATGGGGAACCATATTTCCGTCCATGATGATATCTCCGCGCTTGACGACTTCACCTTCTTGGACTGCAATATGTTTTCCTTTTGGAATCAAATATTCAACAGGTGGTAGGGTTTCATCATCAGGGATGACATGCACGCGCCGCTTTGTCTTATGATCTTTTCCAAATTCAATACGGCCATCATATTCACTGATAACGGCCGCATCCTTTGGACGGCGCGCTTCAAAGAGCTCTGCCACCCGAGGCAGACCTCCTGTGATGTCACGTGTTTTCGTAGATTCCCGAGGAATACGCGCGAGCACATCGCCTGCATGGATTTTGGCATTGTTTTCAACAACCAAAACCGCATCCACCGCCAAGAAATAACGCGCTTCCGCGCCATTGGCAAAAAGAAGAGGATTGCCGTCCTTATCTCTGAGCACAATACGTGGTTTAAGGTCAGCCCCTCTTGTTGACTGTTTCCAATCCGCAACCACTCGTTTGGTAAGACCCGTGGATTCGTCCAGAGCCTCTCGCATAGAAAGACCTTCGGTTAAATCAACGTAGTTAACAATTCCGCTCACTTCAGAGATGATTGGCAACGTATAGGGATCCCAATCTGCAAGCTTATCGCCCAGTTTTACAGGGTGTCCATCATCAACCAAGAGGCGGGCTCCGTAGGGAAGTTTATAACGCGTTTTTTCTTGGCCCAGCTCATCCATTAAGCAAATTTCCGAATACCGGCTCATGATGATGTCTTCGCCTTTGCCATTCTTGACAACGCTTCGATTTTTAATGAAAATAGACCCTTCGACCGTGGCCTCAATGCTAGATTGTTCAACTGCAAGCTGCGCCGCCCCCCCAATATGGAAAGTCCGCATGGTCAGCTGAGTTCCAGGCTCTCCGATTGACTGAGCCGCAATCACACCCACAGCTTCACCTATATTCACAGGCGTTCCACGGGCCAAATCACGACCATAGCATTTTGAGCAAATGCCGTCTTTAGTTTCACAGGTCAGAACAGAACGAATTAAAATCTCATCAATGCTTGTCTTTTCAATGTGTTCTACATGAGATTCTTCGATAAGCATGCCTGCCGGAACAATAACTTTGTTGGCAACAGGATCCATGATGTCAACGGCCGCTGTACGACCCAAAATCCGGTCGCCGAGAGGCGTAATCACTTCACCCCCTTCAACCACAGCCCGTACCGTAAGCCCTTTATCCGTTCCGCAATCATGTTCAATAATAATACAGTCTTGGGCCACATCCACAAGGCGGCGGGTGAGGTATCCAGAGTTTGCTGTCTTCAACGCCGTATCCGTCAATCCTTTCCGCGATCCGTGGGCAGAGTTGAAGTATTCAAGAACATTAAGGCCTTCTTTAAAATTGGAAATAATAGGCGTTTCAATGATTTCGCCTGATGTCTTTGCGATCAATCCCCGCATCGCTGCCAGCTGACGCATCTGAGCGGCTGAGCCTCGAGCACGGGAATGCGCCATCATATAGACGGAGTTTACAGGCTTACCTGGCTTAATTTCAGAGATATTCTTCATCATGGCGTCGGCGACTTGTTCTGTACACTTCGTCCAAGCATCCGTTACCTTGTTATAGCGCTCTCCATTCGTAATGAGCCCATCCATGTATTGCTGTTGGAATTCTCCGATTTTCTCACGCGTGTCTGCCACAAGCTTTTTCTTCTCTTCTGGCACAACAAGATCATCCTTCCCAAAGGAAATCCCAGAAACCGTCGCGTAACGGAATCCAAGCCCCATCAAATGATCAGAGAAAATAACGGCTTCTTTCTGACCACACGTCCGGTACACCATATCCACAAGCTTGGAAAGTTCCGTTGAGGTAAGAAGTTGGTTAATAGACTCAAATTTCACGCCTGGGTGTTTTGGCATGATCTCCCACAAAAGCATGCGCCCAGGGGTCGTGTGCACGCGCTGGAACACCTTATTGCCGTCCTCATCCACCGTGTCATATCTGGCTATAATGCGTGCATGTAAGGATACCGTCTTGGCATAAAGAGCATGTTCAATTTCAGAAAGAGAAGAAAAGGCAGTGCCTTCGCCAAGCTCCCCTTCCCTATCCATGGTTAAGTAATAAAGACCAAGAACGATATCTTTAGAAGGCGTAATAATTGGCTTGCCATTCGCAGGGTGCAAAATGTTGTTGGTCGACATCATAAGCACACGTGCTTCTAGCTGCGCTTCCAAAGAAAGGGGAATATGAACAGCCATCTGGTCCCCATCAAAGTCAGCATTATAGGCCGTACATACTAAGGGATGAAGTTGAATAGCTTTGCCTTCCACAAGCACAGGCTCAAAGGCTTGAATGCCAAGGCGGTGCAAGGTTGGCGCACGGTTTAGCAGCACGGGATGCTCACGAATCACTTCTTCTAAGATATCCCAAACTTCTGGTCGTTCTTTCTCGACCATTCTTTTTGCCGCCTTAATTGTGTTCACAAGGCCATACCGCTCAAGGCGCGCATAAATAAAGGGTTTGAAGAGCTCAAGCGCCATTTTCTTCGGCAAACCACATTGGTGGAGCTTTAGCTCAGGCCCCACAACGATAACGGACCGCCCGGAATAGTCTACACGCTTTCCCAAAAGGTTCTGACGGAAACGTCCTTGCTTTCCCTTAAGCATATCAGAGAGTGATTTGAGAGGACGACGATTCGTACCCGTAATCACACGGCCTCGGCGACCATTATCAAAGAGCGCATCCACAGACTCTTGCAGCATACGCTTTTCGTTTCGAACGATAATATCAGGGGCCCGAAGCTCCATCAGACGCTTTAAGCGGTTGTTTCTGTTGATAACACGTCGATACAAATCGTTCAGGTCTGAGGTTGCAAAACGCCCCCCATCCAACGGCACCAAAGGACGAAGCTCGGGAGGAATGACAGGGATGACTTCCATGACCATCCATTCCGGAAGACTCCCTGAGCTCCGGAAAGCTTCGACCATCTTTAATCGTCTGACATATTTTTTCCGCTTTAGCTCAGATTTTGTTTCAAACAGGTTCTGACGAAGCGTTTCCTCTTCCTTCTCAAGATCCAACGCTTTGAGCATGTGACGCAGCGCTTCTGCCCCAATTCCAGCTTCAAACGCATCGACCCCATAGTCATCTTGCGCGCGATAGAATTCTTCTTCTGTTAAAAGCTGTCCCTTCTTTAAAGGGGTCAACCCGGGCTCTAGCACGATATAATTTTCAAAATAGAGAACTTTTTCAAGATCTTTAAGCATCAAATCTAGAAGGAGCCCAATCCGGCTTGGCAAGGACTTTGTCAGCCAGATATGAGCCACAGGTGACGCAAGTTCTATATGGCCCATGCGTTCGCGCCGCACCTTGGTGAGGGTCACTTCAACGCCGCACTTTTCGCAGATAATTCCGCGGTATTTCATGCGCTTATATTTACCGCACAAGCATTCATAGTCTTTGATGGGCCCAAAAATACGCGCACAGAACAACCCGTCCCGCTCTGGTTTAAAGGTGCGGTAATTAATGGTCTCAGGCTTTTTAATTTCTCCAAAAGACCACGCGCGAATTTGCTCAGGACTTGCAATAGAAATCTTAATGTTATTAAAGTGTTGAGGTCCTGGGACCTGCCCAAAGAGATTTATTACTTCGCGCATTTTAGCTCCTTTTATAGCACTCGGTGATCAGCGATTGCTCACCCATGATCAGTAAATTTTAATGTGTCAATCGTCCTCAAACGTCATCAATGCCCAAAACAACATTCAACCCCAAAGAGCGCAGCTCTTTTGTCAAAACGTTGAACGATTCCGGAATACCCGATTCGAAATTGTCATCTCCTCGAACGAGGGATTCATAAACCTTTGTCCGTCCAGAGACGTCATCTGATTTTACGGTCAACATTTCTTGAAGGGTGTAGGAGGCGCCATAGGCTTCCAGAGCCCAGACTTCCATTTCTCCAAAACGTTGGCCTCCAAATTGAGCCTTACCGCCAAGAGGCTGTTGAGTAACAAGACTATAGGGCCCCACAGACCGAGCATGAATTTTATCGTCCACAAGATGGTGCAACTTGAGCATATACATATAGCCAACGGTTGCCTTGCGATCAAAGGGCTCCCCTGTGCGTCCATCAATCAAGGTTACTTGCCCACTGGTATCAAGGTTTGCTTTCTTAAGTTGATGGTTCACATCAGCCTCATGGGCGCCATCAAACACAGGCGTTGCCATGGGAACCGCAACCGTCAAATTAGTGGCGAGCTCTACCACCTCGTCATCAGACATTTCTTTGACATCTTTAGCAATTAAATCATCTTCATAGACATGATCTAATGTTGCTCTCAAAAGCTTTGTATCTTTGTGCTCTTCAATAGCCATTTTAGACAGAACATCATGAATTTGACGTCCTAAGCCTGCAGCAGCCCATCCAAGATGGGTTTCAAGGATTTGCCCCACATTCATACGTGAGGGAAGCCCTAAAGGATTCAAAACAATATCAACAGGCGTGCCATCTTCAAGATGCGGCATATCTTCTATGGGAACAATACGAGACACAACACCTTTATTTCCGTGGCGTCCTGCCATTTTATCCCCTGGTTGAAGCTTACGCTTCACAGCCACAAAAACCTTCACAAGCTTTAGCACGCCTGTCGGAAGCTCATCCCCCCGGCGCAGCTTTTCAACCTTATCTTCAAAGTGAGCTTGAAGAGCCACAAGACGCTCGTCATGATACTGTTTTGTGGCCTCTAGCGCTGACGTTACAGAATCTTCTTTAACTGTAATTTGGCGCCATTGCCCTTTAGACAAAGAATCCAAGACAGCCTTTGTGACCTTTACTCCTTTTTTTACGCCTGCAGGAGCACTCGCAACCTGTTGATCTAGGAGCAATTCTTCAAGGGCCGCGTAGAAGTTCCGATCTAAAATAGACCTTTCCGCATCCCGATCCTTTGCAAGGCGTTCAATTTCTGCCCGCTCAATTGCCAAAGCCCGCTCATCTTTCTCAACGCCTCGGCGAGAGAAAACACGCACTTCCACAATCGTTCCCTGAACCCCAGGAGGTAATCTTAAGGATGTATCACGCACATCGGAGGCCTTCTCTCCAAAGATCGCCCGCAATAGTTTTTCCTCTGGCGTTGTGGGCGTCTCTCCCTTAGGCGTTACTTTTCCAACGAGGATATCCCCTGGCTTGACATCAGCTCCAATGTAAACGATTCCGGCCTCATCCAAGTGGCGCAAAGCCTCATCTCCCACATTGGGGATATCACGTGTGATTTCCTCATTGCCGAGCTTTGTATCTCTTGCAGCAATTTCAAATTCTTCAATATGAATGGACGTAAAAATATCATCTTTGACGATCCGTTCAGAAATAATAATGGAATCTTCAAAGTTGTACCCATTCCACGACACAAAGGCCACAAGAGCATTGGATCCAAGGGCCAAGTCCCCCATGTCCATACAAGGACCATCGGCAATAATATCGCCCTTTTCGACCTTATCCCCAACCTTTACAAGGGGTTTTTGGTTCACACAGGTTTTGTCATTAGAACGTTGAAACTTCAAAAGATTATAGATATCCACATTGCTTGCTGTCATCGCGCTCTCATCCGTCACACGGATCACGATGCGGGAGGCATCCACTTGATCAACGATCCCAGCTCGTCTCGCCACTCCTGCAACACCAGAATCACGCGCAACAGGGCTTTCCATTCCTGTTCCTACAAAAGGCGCTTGCGTCCGCAATAAAGGAACGGCTTGACGCTGCATGTTTGACCCCATCAAGGCCCGGTTTGCATCATCATTTTCAATAAAGGGAATCAAAGAGGCCGCAACAGACACGATCTGTTTGGGAGACACATCCATCATGTCGATGTCTGCTGAAGGCGCCAGCACAAATTCCCCATTCCGTCGGCAGCTCACAAAATCAGCCGTAAAGCGATTGTCTTTGCCAATTTCTGCATTCGCCTGGGCAATCGTATGCTTGCTCTCTTCCATAGCGGTTAGATAGACAATATCCGTTGTTATTTTTCCATCAATGACCTTCCGATAAGGCGTTTCGATAAAGCCGTACTTGTTGACCCGTGCGTAGGTCGCAAGGGAGTTGATCAGACCAATATTTGGACCCTCTGGTGTTTCAATAGGGCAAATACGTCCATAATGGGTGGGGTGCACATCTCGAACTTCAAAGGTAGCTCGATCACGGGTCAATCCCCCTGGGCCCAAGGCTGACAAACGCCGCTTGTGGTTAATTTCAGACAGAGGGTTTGTTTGGTCCATAAACTGAGACAACTGAGAGGTCCCGAAAAATTCACGAACAATAGCGGCTGCCGGTTTTGCATTAATCAAGTCATGGGGCATCACCGTATCGATTTCAACAGAGCTCATCCGTTCCCGAATCGCCCGCTCCATACGAGACAATCCCACCCGATACTGGTTTTCCAAAAGCTCACCCACGGATCGTACGCGACGATTCCCCAAGTTATCAATGTCGTCAATTTCTCCACGTCCATCTTTCAAGTCCAACAAGACCTTCACCATGGCCAGGATATCTTCTTTACGCAACACACGAACTGTATCAGGCGCATCCAGCCCAAGACGAGAATTCATTTTCACCCGTCCAACAGAAGACAAGTCATAACGTTCTGCATTAAAGAAAAGGGCCTGGAAGAGAGCTTCTGCTCCTTCTACGGTTGGCGGCTCTCCAGGACGCAAAATACGATAGATATCGATAAGAGCATCTTCTCGCGTCAGGTTCTTATCAGCCATCAATGTATTGCGCAGATAGGCTCCGACACTCACATGGTCAATATCGAGGGTCGAGAGCGTGTCAATCCCGGCTGCAAGGAATGTGTCCAACAAAGCTGCGGAAATTTCATCCCCGGCTTCTGCATAAATTTCACCTGTGCTTTCGTTCACCAAATCATTAGAAAGATAACACCCGATCAGGTCATCTTGGAAAATCAGAACCTCATTGAGCCCTTCTGTTTGAAGCTTGCGCGCAAAGCGAGGGTTCATCTTCGCCCCTTCAGCTGCGACGACCTTCTCTGTCTTTGCATCAATCAAATCATGGGTTAGCTTGGTCGTTTTTATGCTTTCTGGGCGAAAGGCCGTCTTCCAGTTCTTTCCAAGCCTGTTGTAAACAACTGTTCCATAAAAATAATTTAAGATCTCTTCTCGAGACATCCCTTGGGCTTCAAGGGGATCCAGAGACTCCCCTTTCTCTTCTGCAGCCTTACGGTTTGCTTCTGTTTCTGCACTATCAAGAGCCATCAAAAGCGTTGTTACAGGAAGCTTTCGCTTGCGATCAATGCGCGCATACACAATGTCTTTGGCATCGAATTCAATATCCAACCAAGATCCCCGATAGGGGATAACGCGCGTTGAAAACAGATATTTTCCAGAAGAGTGGGACTTTCCGCTATCATGATCAAAGAAAACACCAGGGGAACGGTGCATCTGAGACACAACAACCCGCTCGATTCCGTTAATAATAAAGGTTCCATTTTGCGTCATCAGCGGGATATCGCCCATGTACACTTCTTGTTCCTTGATGTCACGAACAGACTTTGACCCCGTATCCTCATCAATGTCCCACACAACCAGGCGGAATGTCACGCGCAACGGCGCTGCATACGTCATGCCGCGCTGGCTACATTCTTCCATATCATATTTGGGGGCATCGTAAGCATAGCTGAAAAATTCAAGTTGAGATTTCCCAGTGAAATCGCTAATGGGGAAAACAGACCGAAATACCTCTTGCAACCCCACAGAGGCCCTTTTATCGGCCGGCACATCCATTTGCAAAAAATTCTCATAAGATGTGGTTTGTAATTCAATCAGGTTCGGCAAAGGGGCTAATTCAGGAATCCGTGCAAAGCTTTTGCGAATTCTTTTACGCTCCGTGTAGGTTCTTGCCATTGATGCCCTCTTTCGTCAGTGTTTCATGAGTGTGATGCTTGCTCCCCGAATAGGATCGAGAAGCATTCATATAAATCAGTATATTTTTTGTAAATTCATTGGGGCGTCTCCACGAGGTCGAGCCCTACGATCTGTAGATTTAAGCCACGCATCTTTTCTCCCTTCGTTCTTCAGGAATGTTCCCCAAGATCTTGAAATCTCTTGGATATAAAAGAATGCGTTCTTATGATGTAAACCGAAAGTCAAACGACACATCCCTTCTTTGCCATAGCTTGAACCAACAAGTCCCCCCAAAACGCCATATTTGCGCACACACGCCCAAAAATGGCCATGTAGCGCAAAGCAAGACCGTGACATCCCCCCTCCCCTTTCGGGGACGAACTGCCAGCATCTTGTCGATTTGTAAAGGTTACCTTACTCAATTTTAATTTTCGTCAACTTACTTTATAGCCTACGCATTTACAAGCGAAAAGATGGTCGCATCTTTCCCCCTGTTGAGGCGTATATATACATCATTATCACCAGGATGCAAGAGCTTTTTTTAGTTTTTGGCAAGGACTCCTTTTTTCAGATTTAAAAAGTGGTATACTTCCTTATCCCCTTTACGCATTGTGGAAAGCCCGCCCCCCCTGCTCAGATCTGCAGATCAAAGGCGGCCTTGATCAAATCCTTCGTGTAGGGCTCTTTTGGAGAGGTAAAGATATCCGCGGTTGCCCCCCTTTCCACAATCTTTCCTTTTTTCATCACCACTACCTCGTGGCTAAGGGCTCTGACAACGGCAAGGTCATGGCTGATAAATAGATAGGAGAGTTGATGAGATGTCTGGAGTCTCTTTAAAAGCTCGATGATGTCAATTTGTACAGAGCGATCAAGGGCCGAGGTGGGCTCATCCAGAACCACAAGCTTGGGCTTCAAAACAATTGCACGCGCAATAGCGATACGCTGACGCTGCCCCCCGGAAAACTCATGGGGATAGCGGTGCCGTGCCTCAGGGTCAAGGCCGACCTCCATCAAGGCCTGAACGACCGATAGATCGCGCTCTTCTTTTGTCCGTCCAAGGCCATGAATTTCAAGGCCTTCGGCAATGATTTGGGCCACGCTCATGCGTGGGCTGAGGGACCCATAAGGGTCTTGGAAAACGACCTGCATTTCCCGGCGCAAGGGTCGCATGGCTTTGCGCGAGAAATCTTGGATGTTTTTCCCGTGAAACCATAGGGTTCCCGTACTTTTTTCAAGGCGCAAAATGGCCATGGCCAGGGTTGTCTTACCCGATCCGCTTTCCCCCACAATCCCCAACGTATGACCTTCTTTAAGGCTAAAGCTCACCTCATCCACGGCCCGAATATCCCCTACTTTTTTGCGGAACAATCCCGTCCGGATATCAAAATAAACCCTCAAATCATCGACTTTAAGAATGAACGGCGCCTCAAGGGGCACAGGTACCGCTTCCCCTTTTGGAAAGGAATTAATAAGCTTTTTCGTATACAAAGAGGTGGGCTTGGTGAAAACGCTTTTTGTGGGGCCTTCTTCCTCCACATGTCCATCTTTCATCATCACAAGATGATCGGCCATTTTACGCACAATCCCCAAATCATGGGTAATCAGGAGCATGGCCATGCCCAGTTGACGTTGCAGATCTTTTAACAGCTCTAACAACTTGGCTTGGATGGTCACATCAAGGGCTGTGGTGGGCTCATCCGCAATCAGAACCTGGGGTTCGCACGCAAGAGCCATGGCAATCATTACCCGTTGACGTTGCCCCCCGGAAAGCTGGTGAGGATAGGCCTGAAGGCGGGATCTCCCATCCTTAAAGCCCGCCATCTCTAACACCTCAAGACAACGCCTCCGAGCAAGACTTCCCGTCAGGCCCTTATGCACTTGCAGAACCTCTTCAATCTGCCTTTCAACCGTATGGAGAGGATTCAGAGACGTCATGGGTTCTTGAAAGACCATGGCAATTTTATTGCCCCGGATCGTCCGCAGAGCGGCCTCTCCTGCGCCAACCAAATCCTGACCTTCAAAATAGATATGCCCTTTTGGATGGGACGCCTTTGGGTAGGGCAAAAGCTGGAGAATGGACAACGCCGTCACCGATTTACCCGACCCACTCTCCCCCACAAGGGCAACCGTTTCATGGGGATTGAGGGTAAAGGAGACGGACTTCACAGCCTCAATAATCTTGTTGCCTTGATGAAAATGAACGGCAAGATCTTCAACAGCGAGGAGGGATTTTGTCATCTAATAATGGTACCTTGAGTGTGGGACATGATACTAGCTTAACTCTCAATAAGTTCGTGTGCCTGTCCTTTGCCTTCTCTTAATTGTGCAAGAGAGGCAAGGACACGTTGAGCATTTTTTTGGCTGCTTGAGATATAAGCTGTTTCTTCAAGGGCACTATAGGCACCATAATCTTCTTGGGACATCATCACCACGTGGCCATTTTTTCGTGTAATAAGAAGGGGCTCATGGCGATCTTTCGTCCTATCCATAATGTGTTTCATATCTTTCCTGAATTCAGATAAACTTACAACTTGCATAGTCTTACTCCTTTTTGTCATACCGTCGTTTTCCTTGGATCAAAGGCATCTCGGACCGCCTCTCCGATAAAAATAAGAAGGGTGAGCATCACGGCCAACACAGCAAACGCCGTCATTCCCAACCAAGGCGCTTGTAGATTGTTTTTGCCTTGATTCAGCATTTCCCCTAAGGAGGGGGATCCCAGCGGCAAGCCAAACCCCAAAAAGTCAAGAGACGTCAGGGTTGTAATCGAACCATTGAGAATAAACGGCATAAAGGTCAGGGTTGCCACCATCGCATTGGGAAGCACATGGCGCACAATAATCCGAGGTGTTGATAGGCCTAAGGCTCTGGCGGCTTTCACATAATCTAAATTACGAGCACGTAGGAATTCAGCCCTCACAACAGGCACAAGGGCCATCCAGCTAAAGAGCAGCATCAAGCTCAACAGCCACCAAAAATTGGGCTGCACAAGGCTTGCCAAAATGATCAGAAGGTACAGGACGGGCATGCCTGACCATATCTCTATGAACCGCTGAAAGAGAAGATCAACCAACCCGCCAAAGTACCCTTGGACTGCCCCCGCCGCCACACCGACAAGGGAACTAAAGAGGGTCAAGGTTAAGCCAAAGAGGACGGAAATCCGAAATCCATAAATAAGCCGCGCCAGCACATCTCGCCCTTGATCATCCGTACCTAACCAATTTTCTCGGGAAGGGGGCGCAGGGGCAGGCACGGGCAGGTCATAATTAACCGTATTATAGCTATAGGGAATTAATGGCCACAGCATCCACCCTTTTTTGTCAATAAGATCACGCACAAAGGGATCGCGGTAGTTGGTTTCCGTTTCAAATTCTCCCCCAAAGGTCGTCTCTGGATATTCGGTAAAAATGGGGAAGTAGTAATGGTTGTCATACCTCACGAGAAGTGGTTTATCGTTGGCAATAAACTCCGCAAAAAGCGTTACAAAGAACAAGACGAGGAAAATCCAGAAAGAAAAGTATCCTCTGTTATTGGCCTTAAACTGGGCGACTCTGCGCAGGGTGAGGGGAGAAAAAGCCATTACCCCATCCTCTTCTCAAAATCGATGCGGGGATCAATAAAGGTATAGGTCAGGTCTCCCACAATATGAAGAAACAGGCCGAGAAGGGTAAATATGTAAAGCGTTCCAAAAACAACCGGATAATCCCGGCTAATGGCCGATTCAAACCCTAAAAGTCCTAAACCATCAAGAGAAAAGATCACCTCAATCAACAGGGATCCCGCAAAGAAAATATGAATCAGTGCCCCTGGCATTCCCGCCACCACAATGAGCATGGCATTGCGAAAGACATGCCCAAAGAGAACGCGTCTTTCTGTCAAGCCTTTGGCCCGCGCTGTCACCACGTATTGCTTGTTAATCTCTTCTAAAAAGGAATTTTTCGTTAGCAGCGTAAGGCTTGCAAAGCCACTAATCACCATGGCCGTAATGGGCAAAGTCATGTGCCAAAAATAATCAAGAATCTTAGCCCCCAAGCTCAACTGATGCCAATTGTCAGAGACAAGCCCGCGCAAAGGAAAGAGTGACCAAAAGCTACCCCCTGCAAACAGGACGATCAGAAGAATGGCAAACAAAAACCCAGGAATGGCATAGCCCACAATAACCACCGCACTTGACCACACATCAAAGGGGGTCCCGTCCAGAACCGCCTTTCGAATCCCCAAGGGAATTGAAATAAGGTATACGAGCAAGGTTGTCCATAGGCCAATGCTAATAGATACGGGCATTTTTTCAATAATCAAGCCAATCACCGGGCGATCTTTGAAATAGCTATCCCCAAAATTAAAGGTGATGTAGTTTTTCATCATCATCCCAAAGCGTTCAAGGGGGGGCTTGTCAAAGCCAAACATTTTCTCGAGTTTGGCGATGAATTCTGGATCAAGGCCTTGGGCGCCCCGATATTTTGAATCATAAAGATGGGCTTCCCCAAACTGCTCAACGGATTGGAGAGATTCCATCCCCGCGCCCGTCAGCCGCGCGGTTGCATCAATGTTATTGCCCCGCATCTTTGCAATCATTTGCTCAACGGGCCCCCCTGGGGCCGCTTGAATAATGATAAAGTTAATCACCATAATCCCAAAAAGCGTGGGGATAATAAACAACAGCCGTCTTAAAAGGTAGGGAAGCATTAGGGTTTTACCCACCAGGCGCTAAACCCCACCCCATCTTTTGGTTTTTTCTCTGGCATCCCAAATTTATTCCAATAGGCAATGCGGCTGGTTTTGCTGTGCCACCCCGGCACACCATAATGCCCCCAAAGGAGCACACGGTCCAACGCATGAACACGGTCTTTAAGGCTCTCCCTATCTGGGGCATCAATTACAAGCGCCACCAGCTGATCCACAACAGGATCCTTAACTCCAGAGAAATTATGCCCATTCTTGAGATCGGCGTATTTAGACTCCCAAAAGTCTCGTTGCTCATTCCCTGGCGTTTCGGTTTCAGGAATTGTTGCAAGGATCATGTCATAATCAAAGTCCCCAACTTTTTCAATATATTGAGACGGGGTGAGGGTGCGTGTTGTGAGCTCAATCCCTAGCGGCACCAGATTCCTTTGCAAGGCAAGGGCTATCTTTTCATAGGCAGGGTCCGCCAACAAAAATTCAAAGGTCAAGGGTTGCCCCGTTTTTGCATTCACCCGTTTACCCTCTTTTATAACCCATCCCGCCTCTTTCAAAAGCTTGCCGGCTTCTGCCAAGATTTTTCGATCATTTCCCGTCCCTTGGGTGATGGGAAGCTTAAACTCTTGGGTAAAAACTTCTGAAGGAAGCTTGTCTTTGAAGTGCTCTAAAACTTTCAGCTCTCCCCCTTGAGGAAGGCCAGAAGACGCCAAGGGTGAATTGTTAAAATAGCTTAAACTCCGCGTATACGCGTTAAAGAAAAGATTCTTATTGGCCCATTCAAAATCAAAGGCTTTTTCAATTGCGGCGCGAACTTTAGGGTCCTTAAAAACAGGTCGCCTGGTATTAAAGGCGAACAGCTGCACCCCACGAGGAAGCTCATTGGGGACCTCTTTTAAAACCATTTTCCCCTCTTTCACCGCCGGAATGTCATAGCCCGTGGCCCAATTTTTCGCCATATTTTCTTCTCGGAAGTCATGATCTCCCGCCTTGAAAGCCTCAAAGAGAACGCTTTGATCCCGATAATAAACATAGGTGATATCAAAGTTATTTTGCCCTTTGTGAGAGGGGAGATTTTCTCCCCACCAATGGGGAATGCGTTCATAGGCAATGGTCTGGCCCGCCTTAAACTCCTTAACCTTATAAGGTCCACACCCAACAGGGGGCTCAAGGGTTGATTTAGCAAAGTCATGCTTTTCGTAATACGCTTTTGAGAACACGGGCAGTTGGCCTAAAATAACGGGAAGCTCTCGGTTTTTATCTGTTGTAAACACAAACCGAACCTCTGTTGGACTTATCTTTTCAACGCTTTTCACATCTCGATAATATTGAGAAAACAGAGGAATTGCTTTTTTTATCAGCGTGTTAAAGGAAAAAACAACATCATCCGCTGTGACCGGCGTGCCATCGGAAAAGGTTGCGGACTTATTCAAGAAAAAGGTGACACTTTTGCGATCAGGCGCCCGCTCAACCTTTTCCGCTAAATACCCGTACATAGACAGAGGCTCATCCCCCGCTGCAGCCATCAACGTACAATGGAGCATCACCGCCCCCGCTGCGGAATCCCCTTTGATGATAAAGGGATTAAAGGAATCAAAGCTTCCAAAGGTGGCCAGCTTGACCAGCCCTCCCTTTGGCGCCTGTGGATTTGCGTACTCAAAATGAGTAAAGCCAGCAGGGTATTTCAACTCTCCAAAGATGGAAATTCCATGGGTGGGCGGCGGCGTTTGGGCATAAAGAGCGGGAGAAAAAAGAAGGGCACATAACACAACGTATTTCAATTGATTCATTGTTTTCCTATTGTTTATTTCATGCACATTGAGTGGACATGGCCTTTTTGTACCACAAGGATTGCTGGAGAGGAATAGAGATAAATTCCCCCAGTCCACCGTCTTTGCGAGCACTCTTATCCAAAACTCAGGTTTTTTTATTTTAACAGGTGTCCGTGCTGATTTTTCTTTAAATATCGTTAGTACACGTTACGTATATTTTTTCGTTGAGGTCAGAACTGAGGTTTTTAAAACCTATATACCCATTGCTGCCATCAATTGAAGAAGGAGCACAGCCTTCCAGCATTATTGGTCCAGTAGTGGTTCCAATTCTAGTACCTTCTCTGGGCCCACTTTTAGGAGTATACCCTTTTGAAAAAAAGGACATGAAGGAGTTCTCATTAGCTATTGGTTTTGTTGTGAAGCTGCACTTTGCTCGCACCCCCTCGATGCCATAGTTGGGGCGTTCTAGAATGAACATTGCTTTACTACCGTGCTGAACCTCTTGTGTGCCCGGATTGGTGATCAAAGCGTATTTGTTGATGTCTTGAGTTCTGGTGTCACAGTTTTGTGCCTTGACATCACTTTTTATCAAAAAGGCGGACACACTGAGACCTCCACAGATCACAACTGTCACTATCCGAAGAAATTTTTTATTCATGGGTAAGCTCCTTTTCTGCCAACTGTCTTTTGTTTCCCTGTTGAGGGGGCCTCTCATGTGTAGGCCTTTTCATTAACTTATCTGTACACGATACATGGTTTGGCTTAAAATTTCGTTAACAGTGGCGGGTAGAGTTTAGAACAATGTCAATTCATGTAAAAAACCGATCATTATATAACTGTTTGTTTTTATAGTATTATTTGCACATAACAATACTTGTCATCCCCGACTTAGAAGTTCTTGATTTGCAAAGCAAATCTTAGAACTTCT
>CAZSAH010000040.1:0-15667 GCA_964605015.1 uncultured Alphaproteobacteria bacterium
AAAGTTTAGCCAAGTCATTGGCCAAGATTTCCTTGTGGAGACCTTAAAGCGCGGCATTGACGGGGGACGCCTGGGGCATGCCTTTATTTTGACGGGCATTCGGGGGACAGGCAAAACTACAACGGCTCGCCTTATTGCGCGCTCTCTTAATTGTGAAGCGGGCCCGACGCCTGAGCCTTGCGGTGTATGTTCTTCTTGTTCCACCATTGAACAAGATCGTTCCATCGATGTGATTGAAATTGACGCCGCTAGCCGCACAGGTGTTGATGATATGCGAGAGATCATTGAGGCGTCTCGCTACAAGGCGGCCACGTCACGCTATAAGATCTATATTATTGACGAAGTCCATATGCTGTCTAAAAGTGCCTTTAATGCCCTTTTAAAGACGTTGGAAGAGCCGCCCCCCCATGTGAAGTTTATCTTTGCAACCACAGAAATTGAAAAGGTTCCGGCGACCATTTTATCGCGGTGCGTGCGCTTTGACCTTAAGCGGATCGAAAGCCACACCCTAGCGGCCTATTTCAAAACGATTTGTGATCAAGAAAACGTCACCTGTGAAGACGAGGCCATTGCCTTGATTGCCAAGGCAGCGGAAGGATCTGCGCGCGATGGGCTTTCTCTCTTAGACCAAGCCATGACTTACGGGACGTCCCATATTACCGCTGGGGAAGTGCGGCAAATGCTGGGTCTTGCGGATCAAGACGTGTTGCTAGATCTTTTCCAAGTCTTGATGGAAGGGAACTGCCATAAGTCCCTTGAAAAGATTCGATATTTTTATCAAGAGGGGGCGGACCCCCTCCGTCTTCTTGAGGATTTACTAGAGCTGACCCATTGGCTGCAATGTTTGAAAATCAATCCAGCCCTTGCGCAAGACATTGCCTTAGGGGCTGAAAAGAGAGAACGGGGCCTTGCATTGGCGGAATTCCTTTCCATTCCAAGCCTGACCCACGTGTGGCAGATGCTTCTCAAAGGATTTGAAGAGCTCAAACGGGCGCCATCCCCTCAAAAAGCGTTGGAAGTTCTTGTGATTCGCTTGACACATATGACGCCGCTTCCTTCTCTTCATGACCTTTTGGAAGAGGGCGGCTTAAAAAAAAAGTCTTAAAAACGCCGCCTGCTCCTGAGACAGCCCCATCCTTTTCATCCTTTGAAGATCTTGTGGCGTGGGTGGGGCACCAGCGAGAAGGGATTTTACATGCCCAGCTTCTCTATGAGGTGCACCTTGTGGCCTTTGCGCCCTTGTCGGTGACCCTTCGTCTTTCCGAAAAAGCGCCGAAGGATCTTCCCCGGCAGCTTGAAGATCTGTTGAAAAAGAAAACAGGGGATGCATGGACGATTGCAATTTCTCATGAAATCGGTCACCTTACCCTGCATGAGAAAGATCAAAAGGCGCTGGATGAGCGCCGCGGAGAAGTTTTGGAAGCGCCTCTTGTCAAATTTTTGATGGAGGCCCTTCCAGGGACAACTCTTATCCACGTTGAAGATAGATAAAGGAGATAGATAATGTTTGGGAATATGGGCGAGATGATGAAAAAAGTGCAGAAAATGCAGGCACAAATGGAAGAATCTCAAAAGAAATTGGAAACGATTGAGGTAGAAGGAGCCTCGGGTGGGGGGCTTATAAAAATTATGGCGAATGGCAAAGGGGCCATCAAAGGGGTCAAGATTGATCCGACTTTGTTGGATCCCCAAGAAGTTGAGGTTTTAGAAGATCTTTTGGTAGCGGCCCTTCTTGATACACAAGCAAAGGTGGAAGAAAAAGCAGCGGAAGAAATGGGGAAAGTGACGGGAGGCCTCAAACTCCCTGGAGGCATGAAGCTGCCATTTTAAGGGGAGCCTCATGATCAGTAGTGAGCTTAAAACTCTCATCCAATTGCTTTCACGGCTTCCCGGCTTGGGACCGCGGTCGGGAAAGCGCATCGCCCTGCATTTGCTCCAAAATCGTGAGACCCTCTTGCCAAGCCTCGCAAGTTCCCTTCAGGAAGTGAATGTGAAGGTAAAAGAATGCGCGGCCTGCGGTAATTTGGATTCTCAAGACCCGTGCGTCCTCTGTCAAAATCCGCAACGGGATTCATCAATTATTTGCATTGTAGAGAGCGTGGCTGATTTGTGGGCGTTAGAGAGAACGGCGTCTTACAAGGGGCTCTATCACGTGCTGGGGGGCGTTCTGTCAGCTCTTGATGATGTCGGCCCCCAAGATTTAAGGATGTCGAGTCTTTTTCATCGCTGTCGAACGGGAAATATTCAAGAAGTCATTCTTGCCCTTAATGCAACAGTTGAAGGCCAAACTACCAGCCATTACATTACAGAACGCCTGAAAGAGCTGGGGGTTCCTCACGTTTCAAGCTTGGCTCGTGGGGTGCCTGTGGGGGGAGAGCTCGATTATCTTGACGAAGGAACCCTGTCTACAGCTTTACTTTCCCGGCGGGTAGTGTAGGAAGAGGGAGTAAAAAATATTTGACAATGACTCATAAATAATATATATTGTTTAGTGTACATTGGGAAGGAGGTAGCTATGCGTACCCTTAGTGTTACGGTCAGTGATGCTTTATATGACAATCTTAAACATGCGGTTTCTTCAAGAAAAATAAGTAAATTTGTAAGCGAAGCTGTTGAAGAAAAACTCAATCGTAAGACAGAGGCCTTGCGTCAAGCCTATGTGGAGGCAAGCCATGATTCACAAAGAGTGAGTGAACTTAAGATCTGGGATGCAATTAATCACGAAGATTGGGGTCCCGACATATCGATAGATAAACCTCACAAGACCTGAACATGGGTATGATAAAATATCAACGCGGAGATGTTTATTGGGTTAATTTGGACCCAACAATTGGCTCAGAGATTAAAAAGACAAGGCCAGGCGTCATCATATCGAATAATGCCCAAAATATGGCGGCGAATAGAATAATTGTTGCTCCCATGACTTCGGTTATTAAAAAAGTGTATCCATTTGAAACATTAGTGATGCTTGAGAACAAGCAATCTAAGATAATGGCGGATCAAATAAGGACTGTGGATTGTGTGCGGTTAGGGGAAAAACTTGGCCGATTACAAATAGAGGAAATCAATGAACTTGATAAAGTTTTACGGCTTGTTTTAAGCTTGGGTTAAAGGTCTCTTTCGCGAAACAATACGGCACTGAGTGTATCCCTTTGAGCCTACAATCCGAGAGGGTGATTCAATGCATGTAATTGTACTCCACGGCTGTAGCGCAGCGACCGACGATTACCCCTCACCCGCCCCTTCGGGGCGACCTCTCCCACAAGGGGAGAGGTAATCCTACTTTATTGATAAATCAACACTCTCTTCAAATAAGGCTCCAAAACGAAAGAAGCGGGCTAAGCACTTTCACCTCTCCCCTTGTGGGAGAGGTCGCCGCGTAGCGGCGGGTGAGGGGTAATCGCCACGGTCGCTTCGCTCTCTCGCGATAACGCTTATTGCAACTTTTTTACTTACATTCAATCGTTTTGAGCGCAAAAGGCCAACAAAAAACATTGACATTTCTTTTGGGGATCCTCACATTATAAATGGATATCATATTGTGTTTTGTTAATAGAGGAGAAAATTATGATTAATGTAAAAAAAGTAAGTTTGTTAGTCCTTCTTGGGAGTGTTATGTGTGCAAGTGCTCTCATGGCAGGGGGAGAGAAGGATGATGATGGTGCTGCAGGAAGCGCTGCCGTACCGGCAAGACCAAATTCACCTGTTGCTGCACCTTTAGCTTCAGAGGTGCCTGTGCCTACGGTTCAAGCAGGACCAGCTCCCGCTCCCGCCGCCGCCGTTCCAGATCCAGATGATGAGTTTTATGGAAAGCCTTGGGTTCCCGTGTATAGGGCGACACCAGTAGGACGACAAGTGTCCCGTCCATTCGTCCCCGCTGTTCCAGGTGGTGATCTTCGTGAAGAGCCAAGTCAACCGTTTACTATGAACACGATTCAACTTCCCCCTGGTATAACTATATCAGCTCCTGCCTATAACCCAGGACCAGCGTCTGCTCTAGATTCATATGATGATCTCTATGAAGCAGCATCAGCACCTGCTGCTGCGCCAGCTGTACTTGAGAATTTGACAGAAAGAAGAGCTCGTATCAAGCGCGAGGAGGACATATTTGCAGATAATCTCCACACCATCCCATGGGACGAAGTTTTTCAACTCGCGGATCAACTTTGTACAGAAATAGGGCGCATTTGTGTGTTAATGCGGAACACAGGAATAGAAGACACGAGTGAGGCAGCAGAACGCGCGTACGCGCGCGTAATGATGAAAAACCCAGGGGATGCGGGGACATTTCGGCACAAAGTGATAACTGAACTTGGAAGAAATAAAGGAAATCAAGAAGGTTGGGACTGGAGAAGAAGAAAGGATTTTCCACCGAATGAAGGTGCTCTCACATATGTTGGCCAGCCAACACCGCATCTGCCGCACGAAGTTATTAAATCTGGGTTTCAATTAGCCTCGATGTTCATGCGGTAGCAGAATCCTCTAAGGGGGCCTGTCGGTCTTGTAAGAGAGGGAGTATGCATTGTCTTGAAGTTGTTTTATTCTCGGCTGCCATCCCCGCTTTTGCGGGGATGGCCAGAGGTGAGATGACAAGTTGGATATAAAATTAAATGTCCGTTAAGACAAAAACATTGACATTTCTTTTGGAGATCTTCACAGTATAAATGGATATCATAGTGTGTTTTGTTAATAGAGGAGAAAATTATGATTAATGTAAAAAAAGTAAGTCTGTTAGCCTTTCTTGGAAGTGTCGTGTGTGCAAGTGCTGTCCTGGCAATGGAAGCTGCTGCGGAAGATAGTCTTGAGATAATGAGAGCTCGTGTCAACAGAAGAGCTCAGGCACTTTCAAAGAGCCTACCAGTGATATCAGATGAAAGATTTACCAAAATCTTTTTGGGAGACCCCAAACTTCCAGTAAAACCTAATGACGATAGTTGTCATCCCTTGACAGGTGAGTTTTTGGAAGGACTTCATAGGAGATTAAAGGCTATAGAATACGAGGACACGAGTGAAGAAGTAGAGCAGTTGAAAGCATACGCGCGGATGCCAGAACCATCTGATGAGCTCGGGCGTGAGCGGTATGATACCCTCACTAAGGTTTTGAGAGATGCAGCAACTAAAGATAAAAGAGCAGCAAAACTCCCAGCTTGGACTGGGGTGGATGAGACTCCAGAAACAGATGCTTTCAGCGCATTGCTCGCACCACTCGAGGCTATGTGGAGTGCCTTTGGGGGGAAGAATCAAGCGCCTCAGAATCCAAAGGAAAAGGGCTGTGCGCAGCAGTAAAAGGGATGCTAATTCATTGTCCTTGAAGCTGTTTTATTCTCGGCTGTCAGGTATGAGGGAATAGAATCCTCTCTTTTGTCATCCCCGGGCTAGAAATCCTTTGTTTTCGCTAGAAAACAGTAGGATTTCTTCATCGGGGATCTTATTCGTTGCAGGCAAGATCCTCGATGAAGAAGCTCTAATGATTTTTCTTCGAAAAATCAAGGGCTTCTAACTCGAGGATGACAAACATAGTGCATAAAAGCCTTCCTTGCGTCGAACTGACATTATTTACAAACGAAGGGTGACCTCTCCCATGACCTTAATGCTTACAGAAAATGCAGCGCGTAAGATTGCAAGCCTCATTCAAGAAGACCCTAATCCTGCTGCGATGTTCCGTGTGATGGTATCAGGAGGAGGATGCTCTGGCTTTCAATATGGCTTTTCCCTGGACAACACCCGTCAGGAAGATGATCATGTTTTTGAAGACAAAGGCGTGACGGTTGTTATTGATGAGGCATCCCTGGGCTTGCTGGCAGGGGCCCACATCGATTATGTGGAAGAGTTGATCGGGGCGTCATTTCAGATTAAAAACCCGAACGCAACGTCTTCGTGCGGGTGCGGAAACTCCTTTGCAATTTAACATCAGTTCGACGTAAAAACGATAAATATACTCTTTGCCGTATTCTCGGTTGTCATCTTCGCCCCCACTTGTCATCCCCGCCCCCACTGTCATCCCCGCGAAGGCGGGGATCCAGTACAGCGCTTTGATTTTTCAATAAAAAAACTCATTTCCATTCAAATAAAGTTAAAAAAGGTTGCATTCCTACGGAATGCGTTGTTTTTACTGGATCCCCGCCTTCGCGGGGATGACAAGTGGGGCGAGGACAAGTATTATTATGCAGGGATAATACTATAAATTCAAACAGTTGCCTAATTCTCAACGTCGAACTGACGTTCAATTTAAGGGGAGCCGGGTGGCCTTAACAGGGGCCATCAACTTCCTCATCCTTTTCGTCCAGGACTTTGGCTCGGTTATTCCAGGTTAAGGCAAAGAAGAAAGCACCGATGAGGGCAGTTAAGATAAAGAGAAGAAACCCTCCTTCCCAGCCATAATTTTCAACAATCGTCCCAATGCCAGCACCTGAAATAGCAGCCCCTATATAAGCGAAGCTCCCCGTTACGCCTGTTGCAACACCCACAGCGCGCTTTGAGGCAAAATCAGCCGTTGCGATCCCGTTAAGGACCTGGGGACCATTGAGAAGAAATCCTGCAATGATAAGCATGGTTGTATCAAGAAGCGGATACCCTGGGGGGATTTTCCAAACGATAAAGAGGGCGATCGCCAGGCCAATTAAGAAAAAAGTCCCCACAGGGCCGCGCCGTCCTGCAAAAACCTTATCGGAAATCCAGCCAGCAGCGATACCGCCGATGAGACTCGCAATCTCAAAAGAGACCAATTGCATACCGGCAATAATGAGGCTGACCCCCTTAAGCTCTTTTAAGAAAGTAGGGCCCCAAAAGAAAATTCCCATGCGAGGAAAGTAAAGGCACATGTTGGCGATTGCCATATACCAGACAAGCTTATTGGCCAGGACAACGGTGATAACCTCTTTCATTGTGATGCGCTCATCATACTGCTGAGAGACGCGGGAAACGTCCCCTTTGTATTCTTCAACGGGAGGAAGACCCACTTCCTTGGGTGTGTCCCTCAACCGATTGAACAAAAAGAAGGAAAGCCCCATGGAAAAAAACGCAGGAACAATAAAGGCCGCGCGCCACCCAAATTGTGCAATAAGAAAGCCCCCTAAGCCAAAAATAGCAACGGCCCCAATTTGATGGGAAGAGGCCCAAAGAGCCCATTTAGAGCCAAGTTCTTTCGGACTAAACCAATGGGTGATTAAGCGAGCGCAAGGGGGCCATCCCATCGATTGAAAGCAGCCATTTATGCCCCACAGAATGGCGAAAAAGTAAATACCTGAGGCAAATCCCATAAGGAGGCTGACAACGGCTGATAAAAAAAGACCAACAGACATAAAATAGCGGGCATCAGAGCGGTCGCTGAGATATCCATTGATAAACTTTCCAGCGCCATAAACAATAGAAAAGATCGTCGCTACCCAGCCCATCTCAATTTTAGAATAGTCAAATTCTTCTGCCATCATAGGCATAGCCATAGAAAAGTTCTGACGAACGAGGTAAAAGGCGGCATATCCAATAATGGTCGCATAAAGAATGCGCAGTCTCCAATACGTGAAAGTTCCTTGCCCCGCAAAAAGCTTTCCAAACGTAGTGGACAGACTGCTGGACATCGCTCTTTCTTGAGTCATTAAGATACCCTTACCTTATTAAAACACGAGGTAAGTTTAGGCAGGAAGCAGTGTGGATTCAAATGAATAGTATTAAGAAAATTCAACACCTTGTCCTCCGAAGTTGAAGAGATCAGATGTTAGGGTCAAGAAACATTAAAGCGATCTCGATTCCTAACATCTGAGAAGAGATGTGACTAAGCTACTTGTGCTTCAAGCTCTCTTTCAGCCACTTTTTGGTTGTAGAGGTTGCTTAATTTACCGACAGCAAACATCCATGTGAGAATCACCACAATCATCATCGTACACGTGTAAGGCGCGATTGTGATTTGGGTGGCTGTTGTGGAAACAACAACAAGTAAGAATTGTTGAACCAATCCTCCCCCTGATTTTCCGAGACGACCACCGATAACATCAACAGCCGCCTTACCTTTCACCTTCAACTCTTGGTCAAGGGGAATATAGGACATCTCTTTTGTGGGATCAAAAAGAGCATACTTTGTGCCCTTGCTCAAAATGTTTTGCCCAGCTCCAATCATCACCGCCATAAACACAGGGGTCGCTCCCATGGCGACTGTGAGCCAATCAAGGCTATCCCGGAAGATAACGAAGGTGAAGAAAAGGACGCCTGTCACTCCAAGAGCAATTGGGGTTAGGATTGCCCCTGTGAACCATCCATACCGGCGGACAATTCCTTTAGAGAGCAAGATGAGAATGATTGTACCAATTCCCGTAACGGTCGAGAAGTTCCCCATGAACGAACTGTAGTCATTGGCTTGGAAGCCGGCTTCAGTTGTATAGAGAAGCTTGAGTTGACCTTTCCAGGTGACCTCAACAAGGTTAATCGCCATTCCATAGCCGATAAGCAAGATTGCGATGAAGCCTAAGTAGGGTGAGGAAATGATGTACTTAAAGCTTTCGCCAAGGGATAGTTTTGGCTTGTCTTTCTTAGGCTTTTTGTCTGTTGCGGCAGCGTCATAATAGAAGGGGTCAGGCAAGACATTGCGATTCATCCACCAGTAAATAGCAATGACCGCAAGCCCGGCAACCACAACGGCCCCCATCATATAGTTCAAGCTTATACCCCATGCATCGACTTCTGGAGGATAAAGGTCTCGAATGTCTGAGAGGTAGGTGACGGTTTGACCAGAGAGAATAAGAGCGACGTTCCCAAGCAACGGAAAGAGGGCATAAAAACGCTTGGCTTCACTTGTCCGTGTGATTTCGTTCGCAAACTGCCAGAACAAAAGGGCGATGACGACAGTTCCCCAGAGTTCAGACATGATGTAGAAAATGGAATAAGACCAATCTCCCCAAAGCGCAAAGATAAACCTTAAAGCAGGAACAGCCTGTTGATAGGCTTGCACAGTTTCAGCGGAGGGGTGAAGAAGGCCTCTGTTCGGATAAATGATAAGGGCGAAAGCTCCAAAGAACACGATAAAAGGGACGATACACGTGTAAAAGAGGCTTTCCTTTGAAAGCATATTACTCAATTTCGCATACAAAATGACGAAAAGAATAGAGGCCGGCGTCACTCCCCAAAACTTTAAAAAGTTAACGGATTCAGCGCCTGCGGCACCGATGACGAGCGTATCTTTTGTGTCTCGTAAAATGGTGTAGTTAAACAAAATAAAGAACATCATCAAGCCCATCGGCAAGAATTTCTTCATTTCAGACCCTTGAATGGGCCAAAGCGCCGCGCGGAGCTTTGAAAACTGAGGTTCTTTCTGTGGCATAGCTTTTACAGACATGGATATTATCCTCTTTACCTTTGGGTGATACAACTTATTAAACAAATATTTACACAGCAGCTGCAATAGTAGAGCTGGGTAACTGACATGCTGTTATCATCTTTTTTCTCATTCGTCAAATGGGTATTTGCATTGAGGAAAACATTTATCATCTTTTTTCCATCAACTGAAACATCTCTTCCTTTTAAGGAAATATTAAGAAATATTCCATATATTATAAATAAAGGCATAGAAACAACGAGAGCGTCTCTCTAGGTTCTGGCCCTATAATTAATTAGCATAAAAACAGAGGACTATCGTTATGAAAAGAAAAGAACTCAAAATTATTTCCTGTTCAACCCTTGTCGTTGCATTGTTCACATTGATCCACGCACCTGCTAAGCTACATGCTGCAGGTGAAGACAATGTATGTTACTGCGCAGACGACCTAGTTCCAATCGGCCGACGACAAGTAATCAATAATGGACATGTTATAGGTAAGGCTCAGGGAGCAGGTTGTAATAGGTGTCGTTTAGATTGTAACGGAGATGTAGGCCCAGGAAGAACTGCAGCGTTTGCTTACAATCAATGTTGGGGAAATTCTGGAAATTCTAACACCTGCAGTAGTGACGACAGTTGCTCCTTTGGTCAGAGCAACCTCTTATCAACAGGCAAAAAAAAGAATTAGAAGGAACATAAGGTTATGTGGTTTAATAGGAGTAGTTTTTTAGGGAGACACTGTGAAAAACGAGCTTCTAACAACCATGGGAATACGGGCGGCTGAAGGGGCGGCTATCGCACAAGGCAGCTCAGAAAATACCCTGATGGAGCGCGCAGGCCAGGCTGTAACTGAGGTTATTCTGAGTCGCTTTACACCATGCCCTGTTCTTGTCGTGTGTGGCCTTGGCAAAAACGGCGGCGACGCTCAAATTGTGGCGCGCTATTTAAAACAAAAGGGCTGGCCCGTCGACCTTATTGCCCTTTCTGATCTTTCCCCGCGTGAAGAGATTCATCGCGCCGTTAAACAAGCTGACCTCATTGTTGATGGCCTTTTAGGGACAGGGCTTGCCCGTCCTTTAGAGGGACCTCTCCAAGATCTTGTCCATTTAATGAACGCAAGTGGAAAACCCATTGTGGCCATTGATATTCCCACAGGAATAGACACAGATTCAGGGGCGTCTTGGGGAGACCCCATTCAGGCCACGCTCACGGTGACGTTTTTCAGGGCACGTCCGGGGCATTTTCTTCTTCCCGGCCGCAGTGCGACGGGGGAGCTTGTTATTAAAGACATAGGGATTCCTGAGCGGGCCTTACCTGCGACGCCTTATTCTGTGAATGAGCCAGCTGTGTGGAAAAAGTATCTCAAATCCCCTCAGCCCGCTGATCATAAATATACGCGAGGGGCCTGCCTTGTGGTGGGAAATGGAAATTTGCCAGGAGCCCTCAGGCTTGCTGCCATGGCTGCTCGGCGCATAGGCGCAGGGCTTGTCCAAATGACATGCACCCCTGCAGACTACCCCCTTTTAGCAACCACAGTGTGGGGAGATATTGTGGCACCCATGGCAACGGACCAGGCGCTGTTAGAATGCGCAAAAGAAGACCGGTTTAAAGCGCTTTTGGGGGGCACAGGGGCGCTTGCAACAGAGGCCACACGCACACAGACGCGCCTCATCCTGTCCACCAAAAAACCATGTGTTTTGGATGGAGGAGCGTTATCGAGTTTTAAAGGGGACACCCATGTCCTCACGCAGCATCTCCATGGTCAGGTCATTTTAACGCCTCATGAGGGGGAATTCCTCCGCCTGTTTCCCCATTTAGCCTTTTTAAAAAACAAGGCTGAGAAAACCCTTAAGGCAGCCCTTGAAACGGGGGCTGTTGTGGTCTTGAAAGGGTATGACACGGTTGTTGCGTCCCCGAAAGGGCATGCCCTGATCAATGCCAATGCGCCCGCGACCCTT
Source organism: uncultured Alphaproteobacteria bacterium (assembly GCA_964605015.1). GTDB lineage: Bacteria > Pseudomonadota > Alphaproteobacteria > UBA9655 > UBA9655 > UBA9655. The sequence continues at coordinate 11,263 of CAZSAH010000040.1, forward strand.
GCGACAGCCGGAACAGGAGACGTTTTGGCAGGACTCATGGCGGGTCTCTTGGCCCAAGGGGTGCCTCCTTTTCAAGCCGCCGCTGCGGCTGTTTGGATTCATGGGGAAGCCGCCAACCGTAAAGGGGTGGGCTTGATCGCAGAAGATTTGCTGGATCAGATCCCTGATGTCTTACAGGAGCTGAGTTTATAGACAATTTCTTGCATTTTTGTATTCCTTTACTTAAATATTAAGGGTGTGATAGAATGAACAAAGAGGAGACAAGCTATGACAACACTTATAATTCCAGATGATGTTGGAAAACGTCTTTTAGATTTTGCGGAGAAAGCGCATCTTTCAAAGGACGAGTATGCCACCCAAGTTTTGGAAGAATTCTTAGAGGATCAGGAAGATTATCTTGAAGCCCTTGAAATTTCTTTGCGTATTGAAAGAGGAGAAGAAAAAACCATTCCTTATGAGGAAGTGTTAAGGCAGTATAAGAATGCCCACCGTCCTCACTAAATGGTCTCTTGAATTTACAGATAAAGCGAACAAAGAATTTCTTAAGCTTGACACTGCAATCTACCGCAGAATGACAAACTTTATTGATAATCATCTTATGCAAGCCGACAACCCCCGTCTTTTGGGGAAATCTCTTACGGGTAATTTGAAAGAATATTGGCGCTACCGTATTGGAGATTACCGGCTGCTTTGTGAAATTCATGACCACAAACTGACAATTGTTGCCGTTAGAATCGCCCATCGGCGGGATGTGTATAAAAACGATCATCTCTTGAGGCTCTCTTCGTAACTTGTTGGTTTTAAGCAGAATGCAAGGGGCCTAACATAAAATTTGATTCCTTTGAAGAAACTCTCTAAAATACACCAAAGACAAAGGGTATAAAGGATTAATAGGTGTGGAACCGCGTTTAAAAAAACCTGATTGGATTCGGGTCAAGGCTCCTGTTTCGAAGGAATATCAAGAGACGCGAGATCTGATGCGTCGGCAAAACCTGAATACGGTGTGTGAAGAAGCCGCGTGCCCAAATATTGGGGAATGCTGGGCAAAGAAGCATGCTACAGTCATGATTCTAGGCAGCGTGTGCACACGCGCTTGTCGGTTTTGCAACATTGCAACGGGGCGGCCCGATCTCCTCGATCCTCATGAGCCGGAAAGGGTCGGGCAAGCCATCGCAGAAATGGGACTGCACCACGTCGTGGTGACCTCTGTGGATCGAGATGACCTGGACGACGGGGGGGCCCATCATTTTGCAAGAACCATCAAAGAGATTCGCAATCAGGCGCCCCGCACAACGATTGAAGTCTTAACGCCTGATTTCTTGCGAAAAGAGGGCGCGATTGAGATTGTGGTTGAGGCGCGTCCTGATGTGTATAATCATAATCTTGAAACAGTTCCGCGCCTTTATGCGGAGGTGCGTCCGGGGGCGCGCTATTTTCATTCTTTGCGTTTATTACAGACCGTTAAAGACCTTGATCCCTCGATCTTCACCAAATCAGGCATGATGGTGGGCCTTGGGGAAGACAAGGGCGAGGTATACCAAGTCATGGATGATTTGCGGGCAGCGTCTGTTGATTTTATGACCATTGGGCAGTACCTTCAGCCCACGCCCAAGCACCACCCTCTTCACCGGTTTGTCACGCCGGATGAATTTGAAGATTATGCACGTATGGCCAAAGGAAAGGGGTTCTTGATGGTGTCAGCCTCGCCCTTGACCCGGTCTTCCTATCACGCAGGGGATGACTTTTTGCGCCTTCGGGCGGCCCGAGAGGCCCAATTGGCGCAAAAGGTAGAATAGGTGGGAACCCGCCTCCATACCCATTTTTTACCCCATCGCCCCGATCAGCTGTATGATTTGGTGGCGGATGTGGAAAAATACCCTGAATTTTTGCCCTGGTGCTTAGGCGCGCGTATTGTGTCAAGGTCAGAGACAGACATCACCGCTGACCTTATTGTGGGGTATAAATTTTTTCGCGAAACCTTTCGCTCGCGGGTTCATTTGACCCCAAAAACCCGGGTTGATGTGGAATACATTCATGGCCCTTTTCGTCATTTAAACAATCACTGGGTTTTTAAAGAGGGCCCGAATCAGGGCACAAATATTGATTTTTTTATTGATTTTCAATTCAAAAGTGGTTTGTTTCAAAAGGCAACTCAACTGGTGTTTGAGAGCGCCTTTGACAAAATGCTAGAGGCTTTTGAAAAGCGCGCCCAACAGGTGTATGGGTAGACTTACTGAACAGTCGTCGCTGCTGCCGGCTGGATGGGGGTCATCGTCTGCGCCTCTTTGAGGTGCCGCATGCCTTCAATTTTTGCCATGGACGCCTTAAAATCACTTAAATTTTTGCCCGTAAGCTTAGGGCTCGGAAGCTTTGTCATGGTTTGAGGATTGATATGCTTTCCATTTTGGATGAGTTCAAAGTGAAGATGGGGTCCTGTTGCTGAGCCTGTGCTTCCCACATAGGCGATGATCTGGCCTTGGTGAACTTTTTTCCCTCTGGAGATTCCTTTCCCATATCGACTGAGGTGAGCGTATGCTGTCTTCATATTCCCACTATGACGAATGCAAATGTAGTTTCCATATCCTCCGTAACGGTTGCAACGTTCCACAACCCCGTCCCCTGCAGCCATGATGGGGGTTCCTTTCGGGGCCGCAAAATCGACGCCCTTGTGCATTTTTGTGAACCCTAAGATAGGATGTTTACGGTTGCCAAAGCCTGAGGAAAGGCGGGCGCCATCAATGGGGGTGCGCAAAAGCGCCTTTTTGATATCTTCCCCAAGGGGGGTGTAATAGCCAGGAACGCCTCCTACGGGTTGGAAATGATAGACCTCGTACGGTTTTCCATCCAGAACAAGCTTGGCATACATGAGTTGCCCAGGGCGTTCCAGGCCTGATCCCTCATCCTTAAAGGTGTCATAAAAAAGAGAGAATTCCGTCCCTGGATGGATGTCTCGTTGAAGATCCAGGTCAAAACTGCACACTTTGATCATATCGTGGAGCATTTTTGGAGAGGCCCCCGCTTCCAACGCGTCGGCATAAAGACTGGCATTAATCGTGCCCCTAATTGCTACGTATTCATGCTTGAGCTGCTTTTCATGTTTTGTGGCTTCAAAAAGACCCGCACTTGTCCTGACAAGTTCGATGTCATGATCAATGTCTGGCTGAAAATATAAGGATTTGAGGATATAGCCCTCCCCCTCAATGGCATCCTCATACACAACCTGAATTTCCTGATCAATTTTTAAATCTTGAGGGGTAAATATTTTTGAGAGGGCGTCTATTGCGTCCTGGGCTTGAGAGGTAGGGATTCCAAGGCGATTCAAGATCCCCGCAAGCGTATCTCCTTCTTGGATAACAAGGGTTTCATCATACGTATTTATTTCGTCTTCAATTTCTGAGAAATCCTCTTGAGAAATCTCTTCTTGGCCGATCATATACAGAAAGGGATTTTTATAATACACGTAAAATATAAGCGCGCAGGCGGCAACAAAACAAACAATAAGGGTTATGAGCGAGTGCGAACTTTGCTTCATTGATTCAAGGGGTTTGTGTAAAACGTTAGGGGTAACTTTGCGGTTTTGAGAGAAAAAGTCAAGATAATTCTGAGATCATCAATACTTTAAGTTTGTATATAATATTATTTTAATTAAATTTTATATTTCCTTAGAGGAAAGGCCAGGGTGACTCCATGGGCATCTATCCCTGCCCCCTTTTGTCATTCCTGCCCCCACTTGTCATCCCCGCAACCCAGGCTTCGCCGAGGCGAGAGGCGGGGATCCAGACAGCGCTTTGATTTTTCAATAAAAAAACTTGTTTTCATTAAAACAAAGTTAAAAAAGGTTGCATTCCTACGGAATGCGTTGTTTTTACTGGATCCCCGCTTTCGCGGGGATGACAAGTGGGGGCGGGGATGACAAAGAGTAGAAACGGCAAGAAGGTAACTTCAATTTCTTTCAGTGTAAGAATTTTTTGATCACGTCATTAAAAAAAGTGTTGCATCTAAATTTTGACGTGTTACACTTCCCAAACGCCGCACATGGGTGATAGCACACCCACATGCGACTAACCACAGCAACGCCTTTACAGAGAAGGAGCATACCATGGCTACGTCTAAACTACATGTGTCCCCAGAGTTTTTCAAGCAGTTATCCCTCAATCTTCAGCAGTTGACCGTCACCATCACAACCCTCGAAACGTTTGCTTCCCGAGCTCTCGAGCGGGGGGATCGTTTGGGCGACCGGAGGCTGCAGCTGATTCTTGAGCAAATAGAGGCCTTTGTCTTAAAAACCAAACATCTGCATGGTGACCTTGTGGGCTTTTTGGAGTCACATGTGGTGACGGACTAACCCACGGGAGTTGTGGTACCTTTGAGGGTTCCCGGTAATCTTCGGGGCCCTCATCTATCC
>CAZSAH010000041.1:0-1658 GCA_964605015.1 uncultured Alphaproteobacteria bacterium
TTGTTTTTCATATTTTTTATTTTACTAATATTTTCACAAATTTATTTTCTCCCTCTACCTTAAAGGTTTGATACTTTAAAGGAGCGCCGACCCATTTATAATATTTTATTGCTCCTCCCTCAACGATTGCTTCCACTTCCGGGCTTTCAGATTCTCTTAACCTGCGTTCTGCCGTACTCATACGATACTTTTTCTGAAAAAATCCTATTTCCACCAAATCTTTAATCGTGTTGTAAGAAACTTGTCCATTGACACGGATATAGGAGTTTAGTTTTTCTTTGAGTGAGTTTTTCATACTTTTACCCAATCATTATTTTCTACTTTTTCTTTATGAAACATTTTATTGTGGATCTGTTTAAAATATTTTAATTCCCTGCCTCCTAAATATATTTTTTCAATAATCGGGGTTTGTATTTCTTTTCCGCAGTCATCGCAGTAATACTTAATGGCATTTTTGTATTTTTTATATTTATACTGTATCGGGCTTTTAATAAATCTGATAAACTTTAATCGTAGTCCGTTCCTTTTCCAAAGTGCTTTGTAATGTTCGGGATATTTTAACTGCCATTCTTTGTGAAGTCTGTTTACTATTTGGTGATAATTTGGTAATGCCCTAAACTTCCTTTCCCACCTATCCCTATTTACTTTCATATAGGCCTTTCTTTTGGGATTTTTGCTTCGTTCTCTGTCCCAGCAAGAGTGGCACAATCCCTTTCCTTTATGCTTATAACCCCCCCCGGCCCTTTGTTCCGCATTTGATACAGCATTCCCAGTGCCAAGCCCATTTTTTTTTCGGAATTGGTGCGTACATATTTTCATCCCTTTAAATTCTCAATTTCTAAAAACTTTTTTGTTGCCGTTCCCAAAATCCAATCTTCCAATCCATTTTTTTCGGCCCATTGGGCAACCTTGGTTAGTTTTTCTTTGGCGGCTTCTAAATTACCATCACAAAGGGCTAATAAATCCTTGGCTTCCCTACAAAAACGGCCATAGTTAATCTTGTGTTGCTTGTAAAACTTTTTGGGTTGGTCATTCCAACTCTTAAGGACGAAGAAGTAATCAGTAAGTTTTTCAATATTATTTTTCACTTTCTTTGGCGGCGACTTGCTCGCCGCTAATTATACTATCCTTACCTACACTAACCTTACCTAACCTACGAGGACGATTAGTTTCATTTTCGTCAACGAACTGTTGTATTTCTGTGTACGATTTATTCCCCTTGGTACGAACCTGTTTTTTTTCTTCAACATACACCGTTTTCTTATACCAGTCCTTCCTGATTAAATTGTTGATTTTCCAGTGCTTAATTACGATTACACCACTCTTAAACACCAGAATGAACCTTTTTACTGCCAATATTTTATGATCATCTTCAGTAGCTCCAACCATCCTCATAATCTTTTTTGGGTTGCCTACAAAACCATCGTCATCAGCATACATTCCGTACTGAAAATAAAGCTCTCTTGAAGATGGCGGCATCTCTAAAAAGGCATCGCTTCCAACTATTTGCGGACTAAACATTCTTCTTTGTGCCATAAATTTAAAATAATAGTCCTATTACTCCTTAAAAGAACAAAGTGATGCCTCCCCGCCCAAATATTCACCGCTTATGGTCGGGCCATAGGCCCAGAGTTTTGGCGGTACAGGAACGGGGACGC
>CAZSAH010000041.1:1758-15580 GCA_964605015.1 uncultured Alphaproteobacteria bacterium
TCAGCATTTCGGCGGCTCGTGTCGGTAATAAATCTCCCTTGATAATTTCCGATTGAAAAGATTGGATCCGTTCACGAATAGTCATTAGAATTGTATATTTTCAGCGACTATTTCTGTGCGGTATTGTTTTATTCCATTGGTATTTACCCAATTTCTTGTTTGTACATTGTTTTAATATCTTTTTACCCTCCTTCCACCCTGAGATGTAAAATCACATTCTTGACATTTATAAAACTTTATTTTATCGTAATAGTCATCATGCAATGCAACCTCTTTTCCTAAAAGTTCTATAAAATGTCCAGTTTCCCTATAATGTTCGTCAGCTTTTTTTGAACCGTTAATCTCTAATACTGTAATATCCATATTTATAATTTAATAGCTTTAGTTCCCGTAGCTTTCTCATACCTTTTAATAGCCACATCAACAAACTTAGGGTCCAGTTCAATTGCATAACACTTTCTGCCTAGCTGTTCACACGCCATCATAGTGCTTCCTGATCCACTAAATGGTTCTAAAATGATGTCGCCTATGTTGCTGTGTTTCTTTAATGCTCGCTCTGCCAACTTGCCAAAACAGACAATCTGATGAAATTCTGTTTCTTGCTTTTTTTCTCCCGAACTTTCTGTATAAAACCTGTTAGTGGCTACCGAAAAATCTGATACTTTCTGTTTTGATGGAAGCTCCCTTGTCTCTACTTCTCTAGTGATATTGCCCATAATAAATGATTTATTTAAATTCATTTCAGTAGGGTATATCCTTAATATTTACTGGTTCATTTTCAGCGGGCCCGAGGATGGGATTCTTTTCTAAATGTTTTTTTAGGTATTCGTACAACGCATCTAAGTAGGTTTTTAATCCATCAAATCGCTTGTTTAGATTGGCGAACTCTTCTTCCATAAAATTCATCATTTGCACAACTTCATCAGAACTTTGGGTTTTTATTCCTCCTTTTTTCTGTGTTTTTACCCATTCCACATTCTTGCAACCTTGGTCTTGGCAAAAATACCCTTTCCATTCTTTTTTCTTTTTGTTGTTGTAGCCCTCTTTATAATTCATTGGAGAGCCACACAAATTACATTGTTTGGGTTCCATCGTAGTGTTTTTCTCTCAATATTACCAACTTGTCCCCGTTTTTGTCGGTCGTTTCAAGAACATCGTATTCCTGCTCATTAAAAACTCGGTTCTTGTTGGTAGGTCTCAAGATTTTAATAGTTTCTTCTAAATAGGTTTTGTCCATGTTAATTTTCTTAATTAACTATGCTAAACGACTTCGTTCCCTTATCGTACCCAACCTTGTTTTCCTTTTTGGCATCGTGGGCCATACATTCATCTGCTTCCCGTTTTTTCGCCTCTTCTTCTGGAGTTAATTTATTTTTTTCTCTGAAATAATCCACTGACTGATTTTCAGCCAAATTAGAAAAATCAATTTTTCTCTGAAACTCATTGACCGATTTTATGACTTCCTTCTTGCAGAACTGATATAGGGCTTCTGATGTTTTCTCTGCGTCTTCTAAAGGAACTTCGGCTTTTTGCGAGCAGAAGAAGTCTCTCGTTTCGTAGTTTCCTGCATTCACCTTGTAACTGAACGAACGGGCTATTTCAACTAATATTATTTTTTGCTTTTTATTTTTTGCTTTTTTTGCTTTTTTTGATTTTTTCATATTTGTCCAGCGGTTTGGTGAAGCGGGCTGCTGGACAGCGTCCCGCCTCGCCAAAGTCCACCAGTTTTAATCATCTTCCTCCAAGGCAGATTCTAATGCCTTTTGGGATTCGTGCTCTCTCATGGCATATTCTGCTTTTCTGACAATATTTTCCTCAAAGTCGTCCATACCGGCAGAAGTATCCATTTTGAAAACGACATCTTCGTTTTCGTCTTCAACCGTCATTATAATTTTTTAACTCATAACGAATTGAGCCAATGGGTTAAATCAATCCAAGCCCAAACGAATATCAGGGCAGTGGAAAAAGAAATAACCGTTGACCACGTTAAAATTTTTATCCACATTCGCAACTTATTGATGTACTCAACATCGTGAAAAGTGAAATCCATAATTTTTTGGTTAGTTGGGTTTCATCGGACTTGCGACCTTGCTGGCTCAACCACCCACCCCAAGGAGTCGGTGGCTCTTATAGTTACACCAATCTTGCGATTGGTGGTTGAACCAACAAAAAGCCCGAAGCTCATCTGCTTCGGACTTGACTTTTTTTGAATTGTTAGTCGTTTATTTTTGTAGGTAAAGCGACCAAGTAAATCTCAAAAATTGTCAAGCACGAGGCTTGATGAGTAAATGGTATAGGATTGTCAATGTTCGTCAACTTCTACATCCTACACCTTCATTATAGCAAACCACAAAATCGTGTCAATAGCCGTCTACACTACTGGCTGTGGATAACTCTTGAATCGATTTTCTTACCCATTCGTGGCTTTTTTCTATCATATCCCCCACCTCACGCAAAGTAAAGCCTTGCTTATATAAAGTATATGCTTTCTTTTTAAGACTTTTGAATTTTTTTTGTCTGTATTTTGATATTGGCATACTTTCATTATAGTTTTTTGTCAGAGTATGTCAAGCCTTTTTCACTTTTCCCCATTGGTTAAGTCAACTTTTTAAGACAGCGGACGAGTAACATAAATTGTGTTCCTGTTGGACAAAGCCAATACAAGGAAATTTAATTAATGTCTCGCTGTCTTGAGAAATGGGCTTTACATTAGGGATGCAGTCCCCTCTTTACAACACAATCATTGTCCCAATAGTGTAAGCAGTAGGCGTCCCATCGATATGCTAGTCCCAAAGACCACATCCGGGCCATACAATTCAATGATTTATAAGGATTGGTTCTATCGTCTTTATCACTACAATTTTCTAACCAAGTATCTAGTCGGTACATAGCAATTCCAACACTAACACCCCTTGGCCCTATATTATAAGGGTCAAAACCTGACTCGTGTTCTACAGTATAATATAGTTTCTGATAATCTAATCCATATAGAAGACTTTGTTTCTTAAGAAACTCTTTTAAACTATTGTTGGACGCACCAGAATCGCTTACATGGGACGATTGACTGCTATTCAGAGGTTTGTCAGTTCCAGAAATTAAAGCCTCATTTTGAGCAATTATTTGGCTTTCTGTAGGCGGCTGTTTAAACCAGTAAGGCGGGAAATAACAGAACATTACCAAGTAAAACAGAACTATGCCAAACCAGACTCCCCTATCCAAGCCATGATTGCCCTGGCTTTTTTTAACACTTTATTTTGCTAATTTTTGCTCCAGCCAATTTACTAATCCATAAACAATGGCTGAAACCGTTAAATCTCCAACTTTAGGAAATGAAGTTAAAAGCAATGGCAGTCCGAACACTAAAGCCGAAACCACCAAATGCAATACTCCATACCAAAGGGGAGACAAGTTTCTTACATCCATAGCAATATTATCTAATTAAAAATTATTCACTTGCGACCTTTAATTGTATATTTCGTTTAGTTTCTGTCTCGTAATCGCACCACAAAATCCTGTATTCAATATCCCGTACTTCTTTTGGAAGGACTGCACAGCCCCGAAGGTTTGCGTTCCAAAGAATCCTGTAAATCCATAAAATCCCACATCGCCCAGAAAACCCTCGTTAGCCAAGCAAATCTGCAAATTTTTCACCCCTTCACTTTCTTTGCCGATAAACAAGTTGTTTGGAAAGTTGAAAGTGGGCGTTTGGATGATGAATGGCATGGGGTCAACTGCCCCATCAAATCCGTTGTCTTTTGGTTCGTTGGCTGGGTATAGCCCAAAGTGGAGATGGTCGCCCGTGCTTTGGCCCGTACTGTCAGATAGTCCTATTAAATCAAACGCCTTGATATTTTGTCCTACTGACACCAGTATATTCTGCAAATGCCAATAGATAGTCTTAAATGTCCCATCAGTTGATTGTAAAGTTATTCCTAATCCGTAAGTTGGTTGAGTTGAAAGTTTTATCACCGTCCCATCATGGGCGGCAAATATTGGTGTTCCTCGGGGACACGGTATATCAATGCCATTGTGTCCCTTTAGTCCTAATTGGGCATAGATAGTTGTTGCATTTTCCCCAAATTTCTGACCGACCACAATGTGGCTGTCGGGCAAATATTGGTTTTTATAGGTTGGAGAATATCCTTCTCCCTTGGCTGGATATACAGGTTTATAGAGATTCATATAATTTTTGCTTAATTCGTTTAATAATTTCTTTTTTTGGAAGCGACCAATATTCCTCTAATAATTTATCAAAACACTTCTGGTGCATTAACCCAAGTAATGCTGATTTGCACACATTGTCTCGGTTATAATCCTTGTGAAGTATAGTTTTTTTGCATAAGACACAGATTTTCATAAAAATGGGAGCGTCCAAGCGATCATAGCCTGAACGCCCCCTGCGAAGTTCCCCGTCATTACGGCGGGGGTTGTTTCACCTCTTCTCGGCTTTCAAAGAATCCGAGCTGGACTAGCGGCTGCTTACATATCCATCCTTGACACCAGCCAGCTCGGAACTCACCACCAAAGCTCACAAGTCGCACCGTGGCACGAAAGCTAGCGAAGCGATTATAAGCATCAGCAAGAGCAGACAGACCAGCACGAAGAAGCTCCAGAGTCTAATGAGGAACATTGTCCACTCCTTTCGTGCCGAGATTTTGACCACCCCCCTCCCCGCTGTATGGGATTGTTTGAGTCTTTCGAGCAATCTGCTTTGGCTCCTGGCCACGGTAGCGATGGCAGTTTGAGCAAAATCGCCTGCCCGTGCCATCCACATACTCCTCCTTGCATTGGCAGTACAGACACGGACTCATCGCCAAACGGTACCCCATCATTCTGTCCTCCTGTGTTGCTTGCCCAACGCCTGCTCAATGATTCGGTCAGCCACCTGGCCGACTGTTGGTCTGGGGTCTCTTTCGTAGAACACCTGTCGCTTTGTGTGTCCGCAACTTCTGCACTCTACCGAATTTCCTACCCAGACCTCTGCGAAATGCCCACACTTTGTACATCGCTGACTCTCCATCGTTTGGTTCCCCCTCATGAAATCCACCAGATAGCGAAGGCGGTGAACGCCAAGGAGAGCAGAAAGACTACTCCCGAGGCGTTGTCAAACCAGACCTTCCTATCCAGCGTGATTTCGGTAAGCTGTTTCCTGGTCATGGTTTTGAACTCCGAAAAGTTGTTTTGTGATGGACTTGGGAGAGAAAGCGAACATTATTTACTGAAGGTTGCCTAACTCTCTAAGGTGCACCCGCAAGTTATGTGTTAGCAGAGCCTTCCCGCTTTCTCGCCAAAATCTACCACCTTTTGAAAGAACTATTTTAAATTTAAAATTCCCAAATGCTGTAAAACTATTCCTAACAAGATTAAAATCGCCCCTATCACGGCAAAGATTATTTTTTCAATTGCTCCCCAAATCCAGTCTTTGCGTTTTTCGGCCTCCTTATCGTAATCTTTATCTTTTTCTTGCAAGGCATTCTTTTCTGCTTTTAGGGTGGCGACATCCTTTTCCAGGGCAGTAACCCTTCCTGCTTCAAAGGTCAAAAAATGCTGGCGGAGGTCTTTAATCTCTCCAAGGAGTTCTGTTCTCATGTTCTCTTGCTTGTCCCATAAATCTTTGAGTGTTATTTCTTGCATTTTAATCTTTTCTTAATGATTGATATGGTATAAGGAACTTGAAAGTGGTTAAAGTCCAAGTTCCGTGAAAATCCTTGCCTCTGCAAAGGTGGGGGTTTTTGCTTTTTAGTACTTAATAAAAACTGGCTCTTTTTACCGCCTGATAGGCAAAGACTGGTCTACTAAAAATAGTTAAATCAAGTATCATATTGGCAATCCAGGTAAAAGTAATAGTTCCTGAAGTATTGGGCGTAGCCACCACATAGTTTATTTTATGGGTTCCTGATAACACCTGGAATTTATTGGTATTGTCGTTTTTCAATCCTGTTTGGGCCGCCGCATAGCTTACGGTTGGTGCCTGGTTGATGGAATTCGCCCTAAAAGTTACAGTCGTTGGGCTGGTGGCAATGGTATTGGCGGTTACATAGACTCCCAAGTTTGAATACTGGTAGCTAAATCGTGGCCGTATTTGGGTATTAGCCTCGGTCGTAGTAAATACCAAGTCTCCTCCAATGCCACAGTAAGTCGTGGTGTTAAAGCTGACCGCTACCCCATCAGTGCTAGAAATCTGATTTAAAAAGAAGGCATTGGTATTGATAAGATGACAAGATTGGAAAGTTGAGCTAATGCTTCCTGTTCCAGCATTGGTCGTTAGGAAAAAATTAAAATTGTCTCCTAGACTCAAGCTATCACTGTTTGCCGTATCTTCTTTCAACCCAGTTTGAGCTGCCGTATAGACCACCGAAAGGTTTCCATTAACTCCATTGACCCTGCTGCCAAAAGTTGAGCTAAAATCTCCACTATTGGCCGTCAGATTCACCGACATATATTGGGCGGTTGCGTTTTTTCCCAACGATACTTGGGTATCAGCCTCTACAGTCGTTTGGAGCCATTCACCATTTGGGGTGTTATAGTAAGTGTTTCCTGGGTTGCTTGTAATAACCGCACTCGTAACAGCCAGAATAGAGGTGGAATTTAAACTGGTATTGTCGGAAAAACTGACTCCAACAACCTGTAAGGTAAGTCCTGGGCTTGAGTTAGTAGTTGCATAGTTGCACTTATCTCCAGCTGCAATAGTTGAAGTTTTATTAGTACTTTCTTTAATTCCTGTTTGACCAGAAGTGTAAGATACGCTGGGGCCGCTACTGGCTCCGTTCTTTCTGAACAATATATTAGCCGTAGTTCCAGATGTATTGGCCGAGACATAGGTATAGAGATTAGTAACGCTACCTGCTCTCCTAATAGGTATCTGCACATTGGCTTCGGTAACCGTCAAAACCGCCTTCCCTGCCAAAGGAAGATATTGGTTGCTATTAAGTCCGTTTGACCCAACGATAACTAACTGTGAAAGTGACATATTAGAGTAAAACCTTACCTTGTATATCGGTTCCAAACTTTTTGACGAGCAAACTCTGGACGGTTGTTTTATCAATATCGGATAAATCAGCTCCATCAAGGCTAAAGATTAACTGTCTATCTTTATCTTTTCCTATAAAGGAATGGTTAAAAGTTACCCCCTGTTTGAAAGTATGAGAGTTAGTATCATCTTCCAATCCAAAGCTGACCCCTTCAAGCCCAAGCAAGATTCGCATCGTATGGCTCTTGGATTGATCTTCTGACATCAAAACAGCGTACAATTCCTCGTCTTTTACACCTTGATGTGCTTCACATTTATTCAAAACTTGGCTACAAGACAAAATCTCTCCTATATTTTCGTCCCAAGTTTCCTCAACCCTACAGTTGCAGTTACCGATTGGAGACCAAATTTGAGTTCTCATATTACTAATTAAACTTCTAATATTACATAGCAGGTACAGTTGACAGCTGTCGCTGCGGTTACTCTAATCCTCAAGGCACTGACGGCGTCAACCATTGGCTCTTGCCCCAAAGGAAATTGTTTAACATATTGGTTGGTTGGCGCAACTAATTGGGCGTCAAACATCCTAGTGGCGGTAATAGTTCCTTCAGACGTTGAAGTATATCCTGTGGCTGCCGTTCCTACTGAAAAGTAAGTCGTTGAGGTTGGATTATTTGGGTTATCATATTTGACAATGTCGGCTGCTACCGCCGCTGTTACCGTAGCAAAAACCGTTCCCGTCTCAAGCAATTCGCACTGAATCGCCACATCGGCCGCCGCTCCATCAAAGCTAACTCCCCATTCTTTTATCTTGAACTGAACCCCTGTAACTCCTTTAACCTGAAGCATCGTTTTAATGGCTACCCCCGTTGTTACTTTTTGTTGGGCCGCTGTCGTTGGTGAGGGCCCGTTAAAGAATATATATTGCATAAATGTATTTAATTTTGGTGAATAATGCGACCTTTAGTTGAATAGTAAAAAGAAATTTCCCAAATTGGTTGCAGCTGCCGCTGGCACTTTTATGGCTACCAGCGAAACCGCCCAGTTATCCCCTACTCCCAAACCATTCCATTGCAGGGTGGTGGAAGCTGGCACTACCACGCTTCCAGTTTCAGCCCCTGCCCCTGTTCCCGATGCGCCTTGATTGGTCAATCGGCTGGCCTGTCCTATCTGATTACTGATACCGGATGCTGTCTTGGCGGCTAAATTCCCGAATACCCTGTCTTTGGCGGTTACAGTGATAACCGAGGCTGATGCTGGGTTGCTGGTTCCGTTTCCCCCATTGTTGGCGTCCACGGGATTAGTCTGGTCGGTATTCCAATAAGAAGTGGCATTAGATACTGAATCTGCTGCTCCGCTTAAAGTTACCGTAATCGTTTGGCTTCCTGTTGATGGGGCAACCCCTTTCCATATTTCAGAGCGATAGCTTCCATTGGCGTCTGACCTGACTTTGGTTAACGATAACGCTCCTACAGTGATTGTGCTGACGGTAACGGAAGCGGTAAAAATGGAAACCCCCACAAAGATAGCTCGATTAGCGTGGGTCGTTACCTTGTGCGTCCAGTTGTAACTTGAACTTGATGCCTGGTATCCTGAACTGCTATCGTTGTCAAAGTAAACTACTCCTAATCCTGGATTCTTAACCGTTTTAAAATGTTGGGCTCTCCCTAGTCTCATGTTAGTATCCCCTTGCTACGGCTACGCACTGCCATTTTGAGTTGACCGAATCCCACATAAAGCCTATGTTATCAATTTTTCCTGCTGTCGAGGTTGTAGGCAAGGTTACATCTGACCCAGACACATACTGGGCGTTCCAGGAATAGGTCTGGGCGTTGGTCGACTTTATTTTCAATATCCATTTTTGACCATTGGTCGGCGTTCCTCCATCGGCATTAATCGTCAAAGTTCCCGCTAATTGGGTATTTAACTGGTAAGTCATATCGGCGTTGTCGGTATTGGGAGTTATTGAAGTGGCATCGGCCGCCGTTACCACCCTTGAGGTTATTCTCTTGTTGGTCAAAGTTACTGTGTTAAGAGTTGTTACCAGGGCGGAATACTCTGCTGATGTTAAATGGTAGTATTGGCTAGCCGTTCCGCCTTGCAATCCCGCCAAATCGTTGTGCCTTAATACCAAGGGGACGGAAAAGTTAGAGTAGTGAGTCGTTCCAGCAAAGACGAAGTGGATGGTTCGGTTGATAAGGGCCGTAGTTTTGGCGTAAATCTTGACCACCAACCTATCGGTGGCGCTAATAGAGAAGGCCTGCTGAATGGTGGATATGGTGTACAAATCAGTGCTTGAGGTTAGGGTTCCAGAGTTTACATTAAAGAGTAGGGTTTCTGTTCCGCCTGATGTCCTGGAATAAACATCCACATCCAAACTAGAAAATCCAGCCCCTATGACATCTACATACCCGTAAAAGTCAAACAGCCATTCTCCTGCGTCTATTTGGGTACCCCCAAGCCCAGCCGAGGCCGAAGCAAAGGCCTTAATCAGGGTTCTACCGTTGTTGGCTACTGCCGAAATATCCTGCTCAACTTTATTTTCTGGGGATTTGTTTAGGGTTTGGTAGTTAGTAATATCGGAACCGGTATCATCATAGAAGTAATTAATTCCGGGCCCCGCGCTTATTTGTTGAAGGATGGCGTTAATCCACTTAGAAAGAGAGCTGTCGTACCTCAACACATTATCCTGGGCCGGTGAACTTATTGAAACATCAGATAGATTGGCTAATGGTATAGCAATGGCAGCAGAGCCATCAAAGGCAACGCCTGCAATATTTCTGGCGGTGCTCAGGACGGGAGCTTTTGCCACTGACAAATCAGGTGTCGTAGTTGGATTGGTTACCGTAACGCTTCCATCGGCCGAACCCACCGAGGTTACGGTTCCTGACCCACCACCAGAGGAAACAAGAGAAAGGCTTACTCTTCTGTTTGTGTCATCATCGGAGGCGGTAATTGTCATATTGGTTCCCGCCACAATGCTGATGTCCCGATACCTCTTTGACATTGCTGAACCTCCCAGCAGGGTTTGCGGAGGAGCTTGCCCGACATTTCTTAGGTTTCGGTCAATTCTTTCAGCTAAATCACGCTTAATTTCTTCCTTTGTGGATAGGGTTTTTTCTAACTCCTTTTTAAAGTGCTTTTCTTGGTCTTTGATTTCCTGTGATAATTCGTTTCTGATTTCTTCGGCCTTTTTATCAATCTTAGTCAAATGGTCAACCTGCGCGCTGAAAGCTCTTAAAAACTCCTGCCGTATCTTCTTAATGACTCTCTTGATCCCCTTAACTTCATCCTTGACCTCGTCATGCTTTTCGGCGACATTTAAAATAGCCTTCTTCGCTCTTAAAAGCCCGTCCTCCCTTGCAATCTTATCCTTCTCTTCGGGAGTCGATATGGACAGCAACAGTTCTTTGAGTTTTTTTTTATTCATTAATATACTGCTTCATAAGCTCTTTAATTCTGCTCATTTCTTTCCCATGGCTATCTGATATGGATTTAATCAATTCTCCGTGGTCTGACTTCTGCTTGTCGAGTTCCTTGGCGTGATTCTGGTGGACTTTATCCATTTCTTGTCGATGCCGTGCCTTTTCTTTTTCTAACTGATTTCTGCCCTTAACCATGATTTTGGCAATTTCCTCCTCCATGCCCTTTACCACTTCATCTTGAACCTCGGCTTTTGAGTCTTCATCAAGTTCAACCTGCTCTTCTTGTATTGGGGTTCCCTTAAACAGTCCCAGTTCAATGCCCTTGTTGTAGCGGTTGATGATAGAAGTCGAATATTCTTCAGATAAAAAGTCAAACTTTGGTCTCGTATATTTTCCTTCAAAAATAAGTCCTGCAATGTTTTCATAGCAATCTTCAACTGATTCTTTCAACTCATTTGCGCACCCCGTGGCCACAGCAAAGTCCCATTCCCAAGAGTTAGAAACCGTTTTACCATCTTCGATTCGCATTTCATAAAAGTACAATTTCGTTTCGTCTTTCCACTTCATTTCTCCCCCATCTACCATCTGTCCCCTACTTCCAACATTCATAATCCTCACTCCAGCTCCGAATGTGTATTGGAGGGGGCTTTTTCCGTTCATAATTGACTCAAAGTAGTTAGTCGCCCCACCCGACATTGTTACCTCGGTCGGAAAGGCATCCCACCCAAAGCGATTGAAGCAGAACTCAGTAAAGTAGAGGTCTCCTTTTTTGTCGGCAAGGATTCCCACATCGGCAATATATATCCCCTTGTGCTGGGCGGCCATCTCGTGAACAACCTGGGGAAAAGCAATCTGGTTAATTGTATCTTCAGGATTGGTTACTATCATGAGGTTTTGGGCACAGCCAATTTGAATGCCCTCGTTGCCTGCCCCAATGGACTTGTTTTCAATGTCTAAAGAGGTATAGATGAGTTTCCCGTTGTAAAATACCGCCTGCGGAGTAAGCTCAATAGGGTCTTGTATTTTTTCCTCAAAGATAAATCCGTGAGCTTCATACTTTTCCTTGTGTTCTTCGAGGACTATAGATATTTCTTCTTTGGCGACTCTTGGGTCGTCGGCTTGGGATACAATCGTGTCTCCTTCGTCTCCAAGGCTCTTGAGCACCCAGAACTTGTCAGTCTCGCCTAAAAAATTCTTGCCCTCGTCGATAGTCTTAAACTTATGCACCTCCCCTATTTTTAAACCAGGGTAATTGGCTTTGACGAACTCCTTGGCATCTTCTCGATTGACCTCCATTTCTCTATCTTTTTGGGTGGGAAGCAATCCATTGAATCCCATCTTCTGTGCTAATTGGGTAAACCTATAGGTGCAGTTTGAGTCGGTGATGACAAAGTAATCTTCTTTGTCCTTAATCTTTGCCATAGCCTTGATGAGCTTCCTGGCAGGGACTTTCTTTACAATGCCGTCAAAGTTTTGCAGTCTCTGTTTCTGTTCCCCTGGTTTTTCTGGTTTCATTTTTTCTTCTGGCAAGAGGATGTCTTGCTTGTCTTCAATAACACCAACGATAACATCAGCTCCCTCGTCCTTGAGGTGCTTAGCTACGCTCATAATCGTCCCATCAAATGTAAATACGAGATATTTCATTGATTTTTAATTGTTTATATAGTATAGTGGGGGCATATATGATTGACTTAATCGCACTCACAATGGTTATTGGAGGAATAGAATTAATAATTTGGGCAGAAACAACTACCATTTTCCAGTAATTAATTTTTTTCCTCCTTCAATAGCAGTTCCAATTCCAACCACCTCTATTGCCCGTTTCCATAAATTCGGGTACTTTTTGGCCATTGCTCCAAAGATGCTCACTCCTCTTTCTCGTGTAGCCTTGTTATTCACCGCATCTAATAAGTGGTAGAGATTTGTCATATTTTTCATGCTTTCTTGGTATTTTGACTCTTCAAGGTATTGAGTGATAAATTCCTGAACACCATTTCTAATATTAGTTGCCAATTCTTTCTTCAGCGTAGGAGAACCACCAAAAGCATTTAACCTACTATTAATGAAACTATCGTAACTCTTGCGACTTTGCCATAAATCGTAAAGCGTTGTATCGTCAGATGTCCTATCAATGAATCCTTGCACTAAATCTTCTTTTAACTTTGTAAGCCGCTCCTCATTAGGAACCATTACATCTGTAATCGGATTAACTTTTTCTAATAAGGCATCCTTTAACTTTACCTTGCTATATGCAAGGTTTTTTGTTTTAAGGTAATCTCCTACTTCAGAATCAATAGATGCAATTTCTTTCAACACACCAGCTCCGTTCCTTACGGGGTCTTTGCTTTGAAGCAGTTCAGACCACTGATTTGCTAATTCAATTTCTTTATTAGTTGGAATAATTTGAGCAGTTCCCTTTGCGGTTTTTGGACTTACCCTGCCGGAAGAAAGATATTCTTCGTATTCAGTTGATGTAAGCTCTTTTGGCATAGGAATAATGGCATTTAATGCTCTTTCTTGTTGCGATGAACCTAATTGCCGTGCTTTTATCGCACCCGAAACACCTCCAGTTGCCCCTCCTATAACCGCACCTCCAATTGCTCCTTCTCCTGCACCAACTAATCCGCTAATAGCAACCCCACCTGCACCCTTATTTTCCTGTAACCCCCTTGCAACTCCTTGTGCACCCCCAAATACTGCTCCGAATTGAGCTCCTGCTTTTGCTCCTTCTATTGCTCCTCTTTTAAATCCAACGCCCTCTAATGCTCCTTGCAATAATGTAGGAGCCTCTTTGCCTAATTGAAAAGATTTCATATCTTCTGTCGCTTCTCCATAGGTACCAGAAGCAAGCACATCAATCAACACGCCAGCAGCATCTCCCAATATTTGTTCCTTGCTTCTTACTTCTCCAATAATATCCTGTCCTGTTTTTCCAGCTTGTTGAAAATCATCAATCGCCATTTTTGCTAATTGTTGTTTCCTTTGAGGGTCAGTAGTCTTTTTCATCAAGTCGATTAGGGTATTACCATTATCCATATATTGCTTAGTAACTTTTCCAATTACATCACTTCCACCACCAAAAAAAGAAGGTGCATTAACATAATGGGCTTGGGCAATATCTTTCCCAAAGTTCTGTTCAGATTGAGTAAGAAACTTTCCTATGCCTGTTATCATTCCCCCTGCTTTTTGAAGAAATCCTTGCTTTGGTTGTTTTTGTGGTGCAATGGTTTGTGATTGCACATCCTTCCCATATCCCTCAAGCGTATATCCCTTTTGTACTAATGCCTCAATAATTCTTGCGGGATTCATTCCTTGGGGACGGTTTTGGAGTATCTTAATCACATCCTCTTTTCTTAAAAAATGAGGATTTAATGGCGTTGGCCTGTCTCCTAAAATGTTTGGCTTTTGGTTTGTCATAGTTTCTTTT
>CAZSAH010000042.1:0-15269 GCA_964605015.1 uncultured Alphaproteobacteria bacterium
TGGCGCTTCAAATGGAACAAGAATTTTCTGCCTTTAGTTTTGAACACCTCGATGCCCCCATGATTTTTCGCCATTTCGAAGATGCAGAAGCCATGTGCCGCCATCTTGTTACCACCAAATTGGTTTTGCCCGCCTATGAGTATTGCTTGAAGGCAAGCCACCTTTTTAATCTATTAGATGCTCGAGGTGTGTTAAGCGTCACAGAACGCGCCACTTATATTGGCCGTGTTCGTGCCTTGGCGCGCTACTGTTGCGAATTATGGATGGAGAATGCCCATGGCTGAGTGGTTGTTGGAAATCCTTTCTGAAGAAATCCCTTCGCGTATGCAACGCGATGCGCAAGATCAGCTTAAAACATTGGCTGAGACGCATTTTCAAGGCCACGGGCTTCCTTTTGACACGATCCGCACCTTCGTTACCCCTCGCAGGTTGACCCTGCTTGTGGAGGGCATCCCCCGTCAAACGCCTGGAAAATCAGAAGAAAAAAAGGGCCCGCGCCTGGATGCCCCTCAAGCCGCCATTGATGGTTTTTTGAAAACAGCGGGCGTCACGCGACAAGACTGTATCGTGAAAGCGACGCCCAAAGGGGATGTCTTGTTTGTTGTGCACCATGAGCCCAGCCAACCTACACGCGACGTGCTTCCCTCAGTAGCCCTTTCTATTTTAAAGGATTTTCGGTGGCCGAAATCCATGCGGTGGGGGGCCCTTTCACTCTCCTGGGTGCGGCCTATACGAGGGTTCTTGAGTCTTTTTGATGGAGACGTCGTTCCTTTCTCTTATGCAAACCTTAAGGCGTCTAATACAACCTTTGGTCATCGATTTTTAGCGCCCCATCCCTTTGACGTGAAGGATTTCAAGGATTATCAGAAAAAGCTTAAGGATCATTTTGTTATCTTAAGCTGGCAAGACCGCTATGATCTCATTCGCCAAGACATGACCCGTATGGCTCAAGACGCCCACCTGACACTCCTTCAGGATGACGCTCTTTTAGAAGAAGTCGCCGGCCTTGTGGAATGGCCAGTTGCCTTGATAGGAAAGGTCGATCCCCAGTTTATGACCCTTCCCCGTGAGGTCATTACAACCCCCATGCGCGTTCATCAGCGTTATTTTCCTCTGATTGATGCGCAAGGAGAGCTGGCCCCTTTCTTTGGGGTTGTGGCGAATATCCAAGCCCCGGACCAGGGGAAAGCCATTGTCATTGGCAATGAACGGGTTTTGCGCGCGCGCCTTGCAGATGCTCAGTTTTTTTGGGAACAAGATCAAAAAAAACCCTTAGATCAATTTAACACAGCCTTAAAGACACGCCTCTTTCATCAGCATTTAGGCAGCCTTTTTGATAAGGTGAGTCGTCTGAGGACCCTGTCCTCTCGCATGGCAAACCACCTGGGAGTTGATCCCAAGGTTGTGGACCGGGCGGCTCTGCTGTCGAAGGCAGACCTCTCTTCCCATATGGTCGGCGAATTCCCTGAACTCCAAGGGATTATGGGGCGGTATTATGCAGCCGCCCAAGGGGAACCGTCGGAAGTCGCGCGCGCCATTGAAGAACACTATTGGCCAAAAGGAGCGGGCGGCAAAAGTCCTGAGGCTCTTCCAAGCCTTATCCTGGGGATTTCTGATCGCCTGGATACATTGATGGGCTTTTTTGCCATTGGAATTGCCCCCACAGGATCCAAGGACCCTTATGCCTTGCGGCGGGCTGGCCTGGGGCTGATTTCCCTGTGCTTAACCTCCCAACTCACTCTGTCCATGTTGGATGTGCTTGAGTGGGCCTATGAGGGGTATAACTGGGCAGATCTCCCCGCACCTGCCCTCAAAAGCAAGCCAGAGGCCACAGCGGATTTATGGCAGTTTCTGCTTGAACGCTTTAAATTTTTCCTAAAAGATGGCCAGGGAAGCCCCTATGATCATGTAGAGGCGGTGCTGAGCGTGGCCCATGATCACCCGACTTTTTATAGTCTTGCCTTAAGAACACAAGCCCTCGATCAACTGATGGGCGGTGAAGATGGTAAAAATCTTTTGGGGGCCTATAAGAGGGCCGCAAATATCTTAAAAATTGAAGAAGAAAAAGATGGCCGCCTTTATGAAGGGGTGGTTTCACAGAATGACCTCTCAACAGGAGAAGAAAAAACCCTTTTTGACACTTTGGAAACGAAATCCCCCGAGATTCAGCACCTTGTTCAACAGGGTGACTTCGCCAAGGCTGTCCAAAGCCTTGCCACGCTCAGGCCGTCTGTGGATCAGTTTTTCGACCATGTGGTGGTGAATGCGGAGGATCTTAAGGTCAGGCAAAACCGCTTACAATTGCTCGCGTATTTGCGCAAAACACTCCATCATGTTGCTGATTTTTCAAAGATCGCCGAGTAAAGGAACCCTTAAGCTTTTTGTGAAGGAGCCTGCTTCTTAGGCGGAGCTTTCTTTTGAGCGACTTTTTTAGCTTTTGGCATGACTTCGGCCTTTGCAGGCGCCTTTTTTTCTTCTTTTTCTCCCGTTTTCATTAAGCGGCGAACTTCTTGATCTTCCCATTCAGGCGTCATAAAGGGAACCACAGTATTCATCTGGGGGATGAGACCTAAAGAAAAAGCATGAACCCCAAGGCCAATGCCCCATCCAATAATGACCCAGATGGGCCAAAAATAGCCTCCACCTGAAATAGCCCAAATAAGGATTAACCCTAAGTTGACAACTCCATAAATAAGCACATCCGTATAAAAGCGGCGGAGTTTACGGACATAGCTTCTGACTTGATGTTCATTCATTTGAGCCTCTCCCTTAGTATAGATTATATAATATCATACTTTTTCATAGATTCCAAAGAATTTCGTTTTTATAGATTACTTTTTTAGGCCTTTTCTTCCTCGCTCCCATAAATTTCATAGCCCCCAGGAAGGGCGCGCCGGGCTTTGATGAGCGTCTCAGGGCTTAAAGAGGCGCTATTGCAAAACGCTAGCAGCACCACATCGTCCCCTAGAACCGCGTCCAAAACGCCCCCTAGGAAATCACTGTCTCGAAAGCGGTTTTTAAGGTCTTGAGGGGTGATTCCTGAGGCCATTAAGAATCGTGCCAATAGCTCATCATCTTTTGCTAAAAAAGCCAAAGCTTGAAGGGCGATGGTTTCTGCTTTTTCTTTTTCCATTTTTAACCCCTTCATTTTTATATTTCTTGTGCATTTTACATCACTTCAGGATAGGATCAAGATATAAGTACGGTCAAAATAGGAACGAGAGACGTGACCTTTGATTTTGGATTTGAAACCGTTGGAGCGACGGAAAAAACAGAAAAAGTAAGCCAGGTTTTTAAGCGGGTATCTGGCCGCTATGACATCATGAATGATGTGATGAGCGGAGGCATTCACCGCCTGTGGAAAACATGGTTTGTGGATAGCCTTCCCTTACATCAGAGCGGTGTATATTTGGATGTGGCTGGTGGAACAGGGGATATCGCAGCCGCCCTTTCCAGGCGCTTGACGCGGTTTGGGTTTCAAGCGCAATCCCTTATTTCTGATATTAACCCTGCGATGATAGACGTAGGAAAGACCCGTTTTCCTCACCTATCCTGGGT
Organism: uncultured Alphaproteobacteria bacterium; assembly: GCA_964605015.1. Taxonomy (GTDB): domain Bacteria; phylum Pseudomonadota; class Alphaproteobacteria; order UBA9655; family UBA9655; genus UBA9655. The sequence continues at coordinate 3,559 of CAZSAH010000042.1, forward strand.
ATGCTGCAGTGCAGAGGCCTTGTCCCTCCCTGACAACTCGGTTGATGTGGTCACCATTGCCTTTGGTCTTCGAAATGTGACCCATCGAGACAAGGCGCTGGCGGAGTTCTATCGTGTCCTGCGGCCAGGGGGGAAGATGGCGTGTCTTGAATTTAGCCAGCCTCTGCCCTCTCTTCAAAAGATTTACGATTTTTATTCCTTTCACATCATCCCTAAAATGGGAGAGTGGATTGCACACGACAAGGCGTCTTATCAATATCTCTCTGAAAGCATCCGCACCTTCCTCACCCGAGAAGAGCTGCTTGCGTTGATGAAAAGCACGGGCTTTAAGAGGGCAAAATTTGAAACCTTCACAGGGGGTGTGGTGGCCCTTCATACGGGATATAAAGAGAGGTGAACGATCCTTGACACTATTCATCAAATGGCCAACCGGAAAAGTTGACCTTGTCGATGATTTATTATAAAGTAAATATAGAATGAAAAAGATTGTAATAAAAAATAAATCATTTAAGGGGTTCCCCCTATGAAATCCCTTCGTATTGGAACGCGGGCAAGTCCTCTGGCTCTTGCCCAAACTCACGAGGTTTTGGCCGCCCTTAAGCGCCACTTCCCTACGCTTACCGTTGAGATCATCCCGATGACAACAACGGGTGATACGATCCAAGACCGTCGTCTGACGGACATCGGAGGAAAGTCTCTTTTTACAAAAGAAATTGAAAGGGCTCTTTTAAGGGGAGACATTGACCTTGCGGTGCATTCCATGAAAGATGTGGCGGCGGATGGTCCAACAGGACTGACCTTTCCTGCCATGCTTGAACGAGAAGATCCCCGGGATGCGCTTGTCACCTACAAGAGTCAACCGTTGGAGGATCTGCCCCATGGGGCGTTGTTTGGGACCTCTTCGTTGCGTCGTCAGGCCTATGTGCTTCACAAATATCCTCACATGTCCGTGGTTTCCTTAAGGGGAAATGTGGCGACTCGCCTTGAAAAGGTTGAGACAGGAGAGGTTAAGGCAACCCTTCTTGCGGTCGCAGGCTTAAAACGATTAGGCCTTCTTGCGAAAGCGACACACATCCTTGAGGTGGAGGAATGCCTGCCCGCTGTTGCTCAAGGTGCTATAGGCATTCAATGCCGGGAAGAGGATCAAGACTTTTTAATGCCCCTCAACCATAGGCCCACGTTTCAAGCTGTGAGTGCAGAGCGCGCCTTTATGAAAGCCCTTCAGGGGTCTTGTCGAACGCCTATGGCAGGATATGCTTTTATTGAGGGACACACCCTCTTTTTCAAAGGCATGGTCAGTGATCCTGAGGGGCAAAAGAGGCGCTTTGTCTCTCATGAAGGCCCCTCCCTTCAGGCCACATCCATCGGCGAAGAGGCTGCCATGAGACTGAAAGAATGACTCCTCCCCGCGCCCTTGTGATTCGTCAACGAGAAGAGGCTATCCCTCTTGCGAAGGCGTTAAGGGAGAAAGGAGTTGAGCCGTGCCTGTGTCCGCTTTTTACCCCTCATTTCCTTCCCTTTTCTCCCTTGGAGAATCCGCAAGGACTTATTATTACAAGTAAAAATGCGCTTCGCGCCCTTGAGGGGAGGAGGGAGGTGAGAGATATGCCCCTTTACGTGGTCGGAGACCAAACCGCAGGCCTTGCCAAAAGTATGGGATTTTCAACCGTCTTCAGTGCGTCAGGAACAAGTCAAGAGTTGGCGTCTCTTATTCTTCAAAAGGCGTCCCGCGCGCAAGGAACCTTATGGCATCTTTCTGGGGATGTAGTTCGGGGGAACATTGTTGACACCTTGCAAAGGGAAGGATTTGATGCCAAGCGCCGCATTATTTACCGCCTTAAAGCAAGTGACGATCTTCCTTCTTCCCTTGTGGAAGACTTGCGCAATCAAAGGATTTCCCATGTTCTCTTTTTTTCTCCGCGGACAACAACTCTCTTTGTTGATCTGTTGAAAAAAAAAGGACTTGAAAAAACAACAGTCCAGATGACAGCTTTATGTTTAAGCCAGAACGTGGTAAAAAAAGCGCTTAGTCTTGACTGGAGAAAAGTTTGGGTCAGTACAACACCAACAGCCCAAGAGATGATAGGATACTTTAATGAAAAATGATAAAAAAACAAACAATCAGCATTTTTTGCACCAGTGGACGCAACTCCCCCATTTTTTTAAAAATCTTTTTGTTTTTCTGTCGTTTTTTATTTTCTTCACCCTCGCTATCGTCATGATCTGGAAACGGCAGCTGGAAAAGAAAACGGAGCGGGTTTTGCAAACCGTTATAGAACAACATGTCGCGCAAAAAGAGACGCCTCCCCCTCTCCCTCTCCCTCAAGTTCAAGACACTGTACAATTGCTCAGCAATCGTTTAACGGCCTTAGAGGCAAGGGTTACCCAACAGCCATCAGCTCTGCACGTTTTGCACAAGCTTGTCGCTCTTGAGCTTACAAAAGGTGTTTTAGAGGGGATGATTCCCTTAGACGTCCTCAAAGGATTCCTTCAAAAAACACCCGACCCTTGGGCGGCCTCTCTTCTGGCACCCTTAGCGTCTCTTACAGAAATCAAGAGTTATGCCCAACTTGAAGCGATGTTGGTTTTGCCGACCTCTCAGGCTCCTCTGTCTCTATGGGAACGGATTAAAAGAAAAATAAACTCCCTTGTGCGCATTCGAAGACTTGATGAACCAGAAGGCTCTACGTTTGGACAACCTGAAGATATTCAAAAATTTCTTCAGGCGCGTATGCTTCAAAAAGCCATGACTTGCTTTGAAAAACTTTCTCCAGAAGAGCAAACGGCTCTGGCGTCTTGGAAAAAAGCGGTCCAAGATCGTCTCACCCTTGAAGCCGCTCAAAAAGCGCTTCTTTTAGAAAGCGCAAAGGCAATAGATCCGTGAAATGGACTTTATCCCTTTTTTTTCTTTTAGGCGCCGTCTCCTTTCTTGGCTTTTGGTATCTTGAAGATCCAGGATATATTAAAATTATTTGGCTAGGAGTTGAGGTTCAGCTTTCCCTTGTTGTGGGCATTTTTATTCTTCTTTGTTTCTTTTTTGTAAGCCGCTGTCTTTTTTGGTTTTTAGGGATTCCTTTCCGATGGGCCTCTTTTTTTCAGCAAGCGCGTGGGAAAAAAGCCACCCATGACCTTTTAAACCTTTATACCGCTTTTGAAGCTGAAAACTTTACAGGGGCCCTTCAGCTTCAAAAAAAGGCACTCAAGCGCCTGAACAATGATCCTCTTTTTCTCTGGATCTCGGGCAATGTTTTTGAAAAAGCAGACAAGCCTTTTGATGCAGAAAAGTGCTTTATGGCGCTTTCTCAAAGCCCTTTAGCCCCCTTTTTAGGCCTCAAAGGGCAAATTCAGATGGCTCTTCAGAAAGGAGATTCCAGATTAGCGCTCGCTTTGTTAGAGCAGGCTGAAAAGCTTGCCCCCACATCTCCATGGGTTTTAAAGCACCTTTTGACCCTTGCCTATGAACAAAATGCTTTAAAAAAAGCAGAAGAGCTCACTCTTCGCCTCGAAGACTTAGGCTACCTTTCATCAGATGTTAGTAAAAGCAAATGGCCAACCGGAAAATTTGATTCTATAGAAAATCTATGATAAAGTATAAATATAAAATGGCGAAAGACTGCAGAGAGTTTGTCTACAACCTTTTATGCAATAATGTCAGGAAGTAACTTCATCTTAAGAGTGAGGATCATATCTTTCAGATGAAGCTTTTTTTTCTTTAATCTTTGAACGGCGAGTTGATCGTGAAGGGGTGTTTTGGTAAGACGTATGATATCCTCATCCAATGCACGATGCTCTTCGTTGAGCGTGTCCAAAGTGTACTGCAGAGTTTCAATCGTCATCATATTTGTTTACTCTTTTTTAAGAATTACATCTTACCAGATTTTTTTGCTAAAATCCGCAATAAAGTTACTATTTTTGATTCAAATAAAGCAAAGAGGTTGATTAAATGAAGAAAATTGGCATATTAACAAGCGGCGGAGACTGTGCAGGACTCAATGCTGCGATTCGTGCTATTACCTTGCACGCTATTCAAAACTATGGATGGGAAGTCTATGGCATTCATCAAGGGACCCATGGCCTTATGCGACGCCCTGTGGATATGCTTAAGCTTGATCTTTCTTTTTGTAACGAAGCGCTTTTGCGTCAGGGGGGGACCGTCCTTGGTACCACCAATAAGGGGGATCCTTTTGCTTATCCCTTTGCAGATGGAACCACCAAGGATATCTCCGAAGACCTTATTGAAGGATATCATCTTTTAAAGCTGGATGCCTTAATTGGGATTGGAGGGGACGGCAGTCAAGCCATCCTAAGGCGTCTTGCTCAGCAAGGGGGCCTTAACCTTGTAACAATTCCAAAAACAATCGATGATGATCTTAGCCATACAGAGCATTCAATTGGGTTTATGACAGCCGTAAATGTAGCAACAGAGGCCATTGATCGTCTTCAACCCACAGCGGCAAGTCATGATCGGGTGATGATTTTAGAAGTCATGGGACGAGATGCAGGACATATTGCTTTAGCGGCAGGGATTGCAGGGGGGGCTGATATTATCTTAATCCCTGAAATTCCTTATAAAATGGAAACCATTGCTCAAAAAATAAAAATCTTGCAGGAAAGAGGGAGAAATTTTGCTCTTGTTGTCGTTTCAGAAGCCGTCGGAACGGAATCAGGTGAAAAATCAAAGATCGTGGATGAAGCAGGACAAAGTCGCTACGGTGGGATTTCCCATTATCTTGCGAATCGGGTTACGGAACTCACAGGGGCTGAAACAAGATTTACAATTCTGGGCCACGTTCAACGAGGAGGGCAGCCCATTTTCCAAGACAGGCTTCTCGCCTCTGTTTTTGGTGTTCATGCCGTCGACCTTATCGCAAAGGGGAAATTTGATCGCATGGTAGCCTGGAAAAACCGCTCTGTCGTCGATGTGCCTATTCGAGAAGCTATTGAAGGATCTCAAGCCGTGGACCCGCAGGGTATCCTTGTGAAAACAGCAAGAGGGTTGGGAATTTGTTTTGGAGATGAGGAATTTTAAAAATTTTAGTTTCGGAGAAGGCTAATCTGTGATTGAATGCAACTCAAATGTATGACTTTTTAATGAAAGGTGGAAACACATGACCGGCCCCCTTATGCCAAAAGCTACGGCTATCTGGCTTATTGACAACACAACCTTAACTTTTGAGCAAATCGCTGAGTTCTGTGGACTACATCCCTTAGAAGTGCAAGCCATTGCTGATGGAGAGGTTATCGTTGGGATGATGAGCCATGATCCCCTTGCGACAGGTGAGTTAACTCTGGATGAAATCCAACGGTGTCAAGCGGATCCTAGCGAACGCCTTCGCCTTTCCCCAAAGATTCAAGTGGGTAAAGTCAAAAAGAGGGCGAAATATACTCCCGTCTCCCTAAGGCAAGCAAAACCCGACGCCATTGCTTGGCTTCTAAAAGAAATCCCAGCCATTAGTGATAGGGATATTATTCAGACCCTTGGGACAACAAAGAATACCATTCAATCCATCCGTTTGAAAACTCACAGAAATATGAATGAGATGAAACCCCAGAGTCCTGTTCATTTGGGTCTTTGTACGCTGGATGACCTCAATGGGCTCTTTCAAAAATATAAGGTATGACGGCATCCTTTTTCCTTAAAATACTCCTGATCGGCGCTATGGTCGCAACGGTGGGAACCTTAGTGGTGGGCCTCTTTAATATGCTTAAAACTGGGAAAGAAGCTGACAGGCGCAGCAATCAAATGATGCGCCTTCGTATTTTGTTTCAAGCGCTTGCGATCCTCATTTTTTCTCTTCTTCTTTTGTTTAAGGTGCCCTAATGGTTCATCTCACACGTATTTATACAAAAGGCGGCGACAAGGGAGAAACCTCTCTTGGGACAAAGACGCGGGTTTTAAAATCCTCTCCCCGCATAGCGGCTATCGGAGATGTGGACGAGGCGAATGCGTGCATTGGGATAGCGCGCCTTCATGCAACGGAAGACATTGATCGCCTTTTATCCCGCATTCAAAATGACCTCTTTGATATGGGTGCTGATCTCTGCCTTCCAGAAGATAAGGAAGGCGTAGAAAGCCTGCGTATTCAGCCCTCTCAAGTCACTTTTTTGGAAGAGTCCATCGATTATTATAATGCCACCTTGGCCCCCCTCACGTCTTTCGTCCTTCCAGGTGGCACCCCGTTGAGCGCCACCTTACACCAAGCGCGCACAGGGGTGAGAAGAGCAGAGAGAACGGTGTGTGCGTTGCACGAGAGAGAGCCTCTCTCTCCCCCCATCATTCACTATCTGAATAGACTCTCCGACCTTCTCTTCGTCCTTGCACGCTATGCTAATCATCAAGAAGAGGGGGACGTCTTGTGGGTGCCAGGAGCCCATCGGGGTGCGGTAAACAAGTTCAGCACGACAAGTGGGGAGTAATGAACAAACTTAAAGAGTCACTGTACTCGCGTTAACTCTCAAAACATTTTACAAGTGGGGACGGCACAATAAGGTGCTTCAATGTACTTGAGTATCCGCCTCTTCGAGCGTGTCGGGTAAGAAACCATCCACTTGAGCTGTCCAAAGGGATTGGTAAATTCCTTTCTTTTCAATAAGCTCTTTGTGGGTGCCATCTTCCACGATTTTCCCCTGGTCAAAAACCAAAATACGATCCATCGACAAAAGAGTCGATAGTCTGTGGGCAATGACAATCGTTGTCTTGCCCTTCATAAGATCGGTAAAGCTCGCCTGAATTTGGGCTTCTGTGAAGGAATCCAGCGCACTGGTGGCCTCGTCTAAAATAAGAATGGGGGCATTTTTTAAAATAGCGCGGGCAATGGCAATGCGTTGGCGCTGACCCCCCGATATTTTGATCCCCCTCTCCCCCACAAGGGTATCATAGCCCTCGGAAAGGGACATGATAAACTCATGGGCACGGGCGCGTTGAGCCGCTTCTATCACCTGTGCATCAGAGGCGTCCATGTTTCCATAGCGAATATTTTCCATCAATGTCCGGTGAAAAAGACTGGGATCCTGGGGGATAAGACTAATGGATTTGCGGAGACTCTCTTGGGTCACCCCTGCAATATCTTGCCCATCAATCAAAATCTCTCCTGATTGAATATCAAAAAGCCGCAAGATAAGATTGACGAAAGAGGTCTTTCCACTTCCCGAATACCCCACAAGCCCCACTTTTTGCCCTGGCTGGATAAGGACCGATTTGTTGCTAAAAAGAGGGGATGTCCCTCTGTATTGAAAATGCACTTTTTGAAACTGAATCTTTCCTTTTGACACCTCTAAGGTTTTGGCGTGGGGGGCATCAGATAAGACAATAGGATCTTGAAGCAACGTGAGGGCTTGCTGGCAAATTCCTATTTCTTTAAAGAAATTAGGAAGCTCCATACTTGCCCACCACAAGGTCATGATAATATTCCAGGTGGTGTTGAAAATTAAAACGATGTCTCCCGCAGAAATAAGATGTTGGGTCCAGCACCAATAGGCATACCCATTCAATGCAAGAGCGGGCCCACAAAAGGTAAGGATTCCCAGGAAGATACGTATTTTTTCAATGTACATAAGCTGTTGCTGATTTTTCTTTTGCTCGTCCTTTTGAAGGGCGCCAAAATAAGAAAGTTCGGACCGCTTATTGGCAAAAATCTTAACGGCAATGTAGTTTGTAAGGCTATCCACCATGCGGCCATTAAGCTGGCTGCGCACGTCAGAATGAACATGGGCGTAATAGGAACAGCGTGGGGCATAGGCGATAGAAAGGGCAATATGAAGCAAAGCCCAGCCCATCAGAAGAGACGCAAAAAAAGGGCTCAACTGATAGAAAGTGATGGAGGCAATCAGCACACTGACAAAAGCGGGGAAGAAAAGAGTAATGATAAGGTGAATCATATGGCTGACATTGTCGACCATGTCAGAAATCTTCGTTGCGATATTGCCCGCAAAATGGGTCGAAAAATAGGCATGAGATTGATCATGCATGTGGGAAAAGATGTAGGTGCGAATTTGCTTTTCAAGCTTTGGCAAAGCAAAGGCTATCAAGTATCCGCCGACCCTAAAAGAGATTTCAATACCAATCCACAGGGCAATGGCTGAAAATATAGGGACTTTGAGCACATTCCAAGCCTGCCCCCTGTCCCCCCCATAGGTAGAAAAGCCATCAATGATCTTACCAAAAATAAGAGGAAATATGGTTTGATCGATGGAAAAAGCGAACCATAATACCTGGATGGCGACAAACAGGAGCCACTGTTTTTTAAGAAAAAAAACAATAAACCCAAAAAGGGTCTTGGACGGGGCTATGTCTGACGCGTGACGCATGAGTTAATCCTGCTAACAATTATTCAGGGGAGTAAAAATTTCTATTTTTTAATGTTAAAGTATAGCTTAATTTTCTTTGGGTGACAAGAAGTGGAGGATTAACGAATTTTTCTTTTTTAGAAAATTTTCGTGAAGTCTAATTTACATTCCATGAATTTGAGGGTGTTTTACGAAAATTATAATGATATAAGATGAATTGAAGATGCCTTATGGTTCCACTTCTTGTCATCCCACCATTGTCATGCTGAACTTGTTTCAGCATCTCATTGACAACAAGATCCTGAAACAAGTTCAGCATGACAATGGTGGAATTGCAATAAGGCGCTTCCTAACTTACAGAAAAGATAGAGACATCATGACGAATCCAACCCCCCAAATAATGGCCAATGCCATTCGTGTGCTTGCAATGGATGCCGTAGAGCGCGCTCAGTCTGGTCATCCCGGCATGCCGATGGGCATGGCGGATGTGGCCACCGTCTTGTTTTCAAAATTCTTAAAATTTGATGCGAAAGCCCCCCACTGGCCTGATCGCGATCGCTTTGTTCTGTCAGCTGGCCATGGGTCTATGCTTCTTTATTCTCTTTTATATTTAACGGGCTCTGAAGAGATGACCATTGAAGAGCTTAAAAATTTTCGCGCCTGGGGAAGTCGCACAGCTGGCCACCCTGAATATGGGGATGCGGCGGGAATTGAAACAACAACAGGTCCCTTAGGGCAAGGCCTTGGGAATGGGGTTGGGATGGCCCTTGCTGAAAAAATGATGAAGGCCCACTTTGGGGACGATCTAGTTAATCATAAAACCTATGTCATTGTGGGGGATGGATGCCTGATGGAGGGCATTTCTCACGAAGCCATTTCCTTTGCGGGACATCTGTGTTTGGACAATCTTATTGTGCTGTTTGATGACAATCATATCTCTATTGATGGGCCCACAGAGTTGGCCGTTTCCGATGATCAATTGGCTCGATTCCGCGCATCCGATTGGGACGTGATGAGCATTGATGGTCATAATTTTACGGAGATTGAGGGGGCTCTGACCAAAGCTCAAACCGCAACAAAGCCTGTGTTAATTGCGTGCAAGACGCGTATCGCCCAAGGGGCCCCTCACAAAGTCGGCACAGCGGCAGCGCATGGGGCGCCTCTGGGGAAAGAGGAAGTGCAAGCAACCCGCGAAAACCTTGGGTGGGATGATGCTCCTTTTGTTGTTCCTGATGAGATTTTAAGCGCGTGGCGAGAGGTGGGCAAACGGGGCTCTAAAGCGCGCAAGGCATGGGAAGGCCGCTTTGCTCAATCCCCCCAAAAAGCAGAATTTGAGCGACGCCTCTCAGGAACGCTGCCTCACGGTTGGGAAAAGCCTGTTCAGAGCCTTCTTGAAAAATTTGTGGCTGAAAAAACAAGTGTGGCGAGCCGTCAGTCCTCTCAAATGGTGTTAGATGTGATCTCACCTGTTCTTCCCGACCTTGTGGGGGGATCGGCCGATTTGACCGGTTCTAACAATACACAAGCAAAAGACATGGAGGTCATAAGCCCTGGTGCCTATGAAGGGCGCTATATCCATTATGGGGTGCGAGAACACGGCATGGCGTCAATCATGAATGGCCTTGCCCTTCATGGAGGATTTATCCCCTATGGGGGAACGTTTCTGACTTTTACGGACTATTGTCGGCCTGCGATTCGTCTGTCCGCGTTGATGGGAATCCGGGTGATTTATGTGATGACCCACGATTCCATTGGCCTTGGGGAAGATGGTCCGACGCATCAACCCATCGAACATTTAGCGTCTTTAAGAGCCATTCCTAACCTTCTTGTTTTCCGCCCCGCAGATGCGGTTGAGGTGGCAGAATGTTGGATGTTAGCCATATCTTCCCAGACGGCTCCCTCTATTTTAGCCCTGACCCGCCAAAAGCTTGCCTCCTTGCGGGATGATGTTTCGCAGAATTTTTCTGCTTTCGGCGCTTACGTTCTGAAAGAAGCGACAGGCCCACGCCAAGTGACCCTTGTTGCAACCGGATCTGAAGTGGCGATTGCCCTTAAAGCTCGAGACCTTTTAGAAGAAAAAGGCCTCCCCACCGCGGTTGTTTCCATGCCTTGTTGGGAACTCTTTGAAAAACAAGACAAAACCTATCAAGAGGCTGTCTTAGGAAAAGAGACCCTCCGGGTGGCCATTGAAGCGGCCTCTCCTTTTGGATGGGAGAGATATGTGGGGGACAAGGGCATTATTATGGGAATGCGACGCTTTGGAGCCTCCGCCCCCGCCGACGTTCTTTATCGCGAATTTGGCTTTACGCCTGAGAATATTGCAAACACTGTTGAAAGGAACCTCTCATGACACTTAAAGTAGGGATTAATGGATTTGGTCGTATTGGTCGTTTGGTTTTAAGGGCGATTCTTGAAAATCGTCGGGGGGATGTGGATGTTGTGGCCCTGAATGACTTAGGGTCTATCGAAGATAACGCCCATCTCTTTAAATATGATTCCGTTCATGGGCCCTTCCCCGGCACAGTGGAAGTGGTGAGTGATGGACTCAAGATTAATGGCCATTTTATCAAGGTCTTAGCCAATCCTGATCCTGCAGCCCTTCCCTGGGCAGAGCTGGGAATCGATGTTGCCCTTGAGTGTTCTGGCCACTTTACAAAGAGGGAGGAGGCTGCAAAGCATCTTGCGGCAGGAGCCAAAAAAGTGCTTATTTCTGCTCCCGCTGAAGGGGCTGATTTGACGGTTGTGTATGGGGTCAATCATACAGACCTGAAGCGGGATCATGTGATTGTCTCGAATGCATCTTGTACAACAAACTGCCTGGCGCCTGTGGCGTACGTTCTTAATAAGACCATTGGGATTGCCCATGGGTTTATGACAACCATCCATTCCTATACGGGAGACCAACGTCTTGTGGATACGCTTCACAAGGATTTGCGACGGGCGCGGGCCGCTGCCCTCTCCCTCATCCCCGCCTCCACAGGGGCCGCAAAGGCAGTAGGCCTTGTGCTCCCTGAACTGAAGGGAAAGCTTGATGGAACAGCCGTTCGCGTACCGACTCCGAATGTGTCGCTGGTTGACTTTAAGTTTGTTGCAAAGCGACCCACTTCAAAGGCTGAACTTAATCAGGTGATGGCTGAGGCCTCAGAAGGAGACCTTAGGGGAATCCTAACCGTGAATAATGAGCTGCTTGTCAGCTGTGATTTTAATCACAATTCAGCCAGCTCAATTTTTGATTTGACTGAAACCCATGTGGTGGATGGGGTCTTTTGCCGAATTCTGGCGTGGTATGATAATGAATGGGGCTTTTCTAACCGGATGGTGGATACAGCCCTCGCCATGGGGAAAGTTTAAAAGTTCCCATTTCTTGTTCTCCTCTCACTGTCCTCCCCGCCCCCCACTTGTCATCCCCGCGAAGGCGGGTATCC
>CAZSAH010000043.1:0-15010 GCA_964605015.1 uncultured Alphaproteobacteria bacterium
CCCCGCACAATGGAAGACTTTAGCCGGATCCGGGGGCTTTCCAGTGGGCTTTGGAGGGGGAAAGATGGGCACGTCGTTTTGAGTTTGATTGACAAGGCCCAATCCCTTCCCTTGGAGGATTGTCCTCCTGTTAAAAAAGGGGAAGAGTCTCCTCCGGGGGCCTCCGCCCTCGCTGAAATGCTGCGTCTTTTGTTAAAAATTAAGTCAGAAAAATATCATGTGGCTCAAAAGCTGATCGCTACGAGCTCAGATTTGGAGGACATTGCGCGCTCAGCGACGCCCACCTCCCCAGCCCTTGAAGGCTGGCGCTTTGAGATTTTCGGCAAAGCAGCGCTGGCCTTAAAAGAAGGCAAAATTGCCATTGGCTTAAAAAACAACAAGATTTCTCTGATTCCTTTGGAATAGGGGGATACACATCAAGGGACCGGAGCGTCACAATGATTCCCCTTTTCTGTGAAGATGGACCTCAAGCCCTAGCATCGCAAGGACAGAGAGGACTTTGTCAAGATGGCAGCTTTTTTTTCCCGCCTCTAGATCAAGGATAAAGCGCCGCCCTACCCTTGAGAGACTAGCGAGCTGCTCTTGAGTTAGACCTTGGGATTTACGCGTTTCCTTAATAAGTTGTCCTAGGATTTCGGGGGTCTGAATAATGGTCATAGTTTGCTCCTGATCAGGAACATTGTAGGGCATCTGTTCACGATGTCAAGAAAAATATCCCGATCGGGAGCATAATGAGCAAAGAGGATCATAAAAGTTACAAAAGATACCGATCGGGGTCTTATGATCGATAGAAGTTTTTGCAAGAAGGAGGGGGTGATGGCCATCCGTCTCTATTATTCTTGCCTTGAGAGTAAAAAAGCGATATTCTTAATATAGTAAATTGCAGAGTTGTTTCTCGATTTGTTTTCTCCAAGCTAGAAATGATAAGTGAAGGATGAATATAAAATTATGAAAACACTTTATCTTCTGCGCCATGCCCATGCGGGATCACGCCAGACGGCCTATGCTGATTTTGATCGCCCACTGGATGACAGAGGCCGAGAAGAAGCAGAGGCGGTTGCGGCGTATCTTCAGGAAAAGGGGATAAGTTTTGATTTTGTGATGTGCTCCGCCGCCTTAAGAACCCAAGAAACGCTGGAGGCGTTGCGCCCTGCTGTTGGCACAAAAGATATTGAAATTTCAGAAAAATTTTATAATATCCCTGAGGATGAAATTCGTCACCACATAAGCCAGCTTCCTGATACCATCGAAAAGGCGCTGTATATTGGGCACAACCCAGGGATTGCCTTTGCGATTTTAAGACTTGCCAAGGCTTTCCCTGACTTTCTTAATCAGGGCGTTGATCCCGCGACCCTTGTGGGCTTTCAGGTTTCCATTGATAAATGGGAAGAGTTAGCCTGGGGGCTGGGAACGATTACAGATCTGTTTCAGCCGACTCTTGCTCCAGCAAAATCTGTCGCACCAGAGGGATCGTAATGGTCCGGTTTTGGATAAGGGCGCGTGTATTTAAAAGAGTCACCCACAGGTGCGCTGTCTCAAAGGACCTCTCCATATGCACAAGCAGAAAGGCGACCACACTGTCATCGACTTTGACTTGTAAATCAGCAAACAGCTTTTGAATCACCTTAGACAATAAGGCGTCATCGGGAGGATGGATTCTGATAGCAGGAATGGTAGTCAAGCGCGACCGCAGATCAGGCAACTGCGCTGCCCAATGGGCCGGAGGGGTAGGGGACAAGAACAGCAGCCCTCCCTTTGAGGAGAGAATATGATTGTAAAGGTGAAAGAGGGATTCCCCGTCCGTAATCACCTGTGGGTCCTCTAGAATAAAAAAGGGGGGAAGTTTAAGAAGAGAAGACAAAAACTCTTGATTAAAGTCTATCCCCTGAAGCCGCTGCGCCTTCGTTTTCTGTTGCCAAAGGTGAGACAGGTGGGTCTTGCCACAGCCCTTTTCCCCATAAAGGGAAAGGCATCGGCTAGGCCAATTGGGCCAGCGCCTCAGCCAAAGAGAGGCGTCCTCATTAGATTTTGAGACAATAAAGTCAGCTTCCTCAAAAGCAGGCGGAAGATTAAGCGGGAGGATTAGCTGCTGCACGAGATTTCTTTTGTGGTGTCAAGGCCCTCCCCAAATAATAAGGGCTTTTGAGGTAAAGCTGAAGCGCATGGCGGGTCAGAACGCCTATGGCGGCGGCCACAGGAAGGGCAAACAAAATCCCGACGAATCCATATAAAACACCGCCGGCGAGTAAGGCAAAAATCACCCAAACAGGATGAAGACCGATGCGATCTCCAACGAAATAGGGGATCAGAAGATAGCCCTCTAAGAGTTGACCTACGGCGAAAATGCCGGCAACAACACCAACAGAGGCCCAATCAGGAAATTGAGCAAGAGCAATGCCAATGCTCAACATAAACCCTAAGATTGCCCCCACGTAAGGAATGAAGGCCATCACTCCAATCAGCACACCGACAACAAAGCTAAAGTCAAGATGGACCATCGTTAGGGCAATCGTGTAATAAAGACCAATGACGAGACAGACAAGGGCTTGTCCGCGTGCAAACCCCCCGATGGTTCCATTAATTTCAGTAAAGAGACGCCTTAAGGTGGGCTCATAGGGGCGCGGCAACCAACGATCGATGGTGGTCATGATTTTTTCCCAATCACGCAAACAATAAAAGGCCACAACAGGCGTGATGACAATGAGGGAGATGAGATTGGCGAGGGCAAGACTGTTTGTTAAAATGCTTGTAATAAGCCTGATTCCCCAGGAAATTACATTTCCCATGTAAGAGCCAGCAAGGCTGCGAAGGCGCTCTATATCATTTGGCCCAATGTAGAGAGACGCTTCATCAATAAGGGGCTTAAGGGTTGTCAGAAGGCGCTCCCCATAGAGAGGGACCCGAGAGGCTAAGCGTAAAAGCTCCGTTTGGATAAAAGGAATGGCAATGAACAATAAAAGGGCAATGGAGAAAAAAAAGCTTAAAATCATAAAGGCTGTGCCCAGGCCGCGGGAAATGCCCCATCTTTCAAAACACTTTACGGCAGGATTCATGGCATAAGCCACCAAAAGCCCTGTGAGAAAAGGCATAAGAATACTTTGCAAAAGGTAAAGACCCCCTACAAAAGCTAGGCCTAATCCTACCCAAAGCCAGATTTGTCGTTCTTTCATCACGTAAGATCAGTGCCCATCTTGTTGAAATATTTGAGCCCAAGGATAACATAAATCACGCCAGAAAGCACAGTTGTAAGTGCAACCATATAGCCAAAATATAAATTTGCATGGGACAGCCCAATGAAAGACTCCCCTTGGCCCAGAAGAAAAAGGGCAAAACTCAGTTGAACCACGGTATTGATTTTACTAATCATCAGGGGTTTCATCTCGACGGAGATTTTGAAGAGAAGCAGCAAGAGAATCGCGCCAATAATTAAAGCGTCTCTAAAGACGACAAGGATCACAACCCACAGGTCAATAAGACCTATTTTTCCCAAAGCGATATATACCCCCACCAACAGGGCTTTGTCCGCGATGGGGTCTAAGTAAGCGCCCAAGGTGGTGCGCGCTTTAAAAATACGGGCAAAGAACCCATCAAGCGCGTCTGAAAGTCCTGCAGCCGCAAAGAGGAAAAATGCTGCAACAAGCTGATGGGAAAGGATAAGGGAGGCAATCAGCGGAACACTGAGGAGGCGGGCCAGGCTAATAAGGTTGGGAATGTTCATGGTTTTTGTCATCATCGTTCCATCGTTTGCGACGAAAGAGACGCAAGCTCCCAGTCTTGTCCTTGAGGGATAAGGTCTAATTTTTCTTGGCGAAGGTGGTCTTTAAGCTGGGCAATCTCGCCCGTATGCGCAACTTCTAGGCTTGCCTTTTGGGGGGAGAGGGCGACTATTTTTATTTTTTGTATTCCCGGCACCTGCTCAAGGGTTTGTTTGATATGCTGCCAATCGGCAAGGCTGGCATAAGACGCCCTTATTTTAAGGGAATTCCCTGTTGATGGGGAAAAAGAGGCGGAGGCGGAGGAGGGGAGGGGGGCTTGACTTTTATCAAGCCAAGCTTGGACAAGAAGTTCATCAAATTGAAACGTCAAAGAAGCCGTATAGGTTTTGGGTGTTGATTTTTCCCGATCGATAGAAAAGGTTGTGACCATATCCATCAGGACATCGTGAGAGGGAGAGGTCGGGGAACTTGTTGGAAAGTATTCTGCCAAAAGCTTTTGGAACGCAAGGGCATGGCCGTCTGCAAGGGCTTTTTCTCGAGCCGCCGCTGGCGAGTCAGAGCTTGCTGATACTTTTACGTCCTTGATGGTGAAGGCAAGGGCGACCGTTTCTTGAAAAAATAAGGCTATTGCTAAAAACCATAAGCGCTTCATCTGTTTTCGTGTCTCCTAAAAAAATTTTTTCTTATCTTAACTCCAATTTTGGATAAGAGAAAAAATATGTTAGTCTAAGCCTTTCTTAAATCGTCTAAAAAATAAGAAGAAGAGTTAGCCAATGAGATATAATACCACAGCTTTATTTTTTTGCATCGATGAATTTTGCAAGGCTTTTGAAGAAAGGAAAAAACATCGATACAGAAAGAAAGCGACATCGGTCCTGTGAATATAACATGAAAATCAACATCTTATCTTTCAATCCTAAAAATTATGCTTTTAATTTAAAAAAAAATTGCTTACATGGTGAAAAATAGATGATGGTTTTGTAATGTAAAGGAGTCATTATGATTGTTAACTTATTGACCACTGCTTCCCTGTTAACCACTGTTGCTCTATTGACGGCTACACCCGTTTTGGCCATGGACGATTCACAGTACTCTTCCACATCCGTAAGGGCCCAAACTACTTCTACTTCAGCTGCTCTTCCTGAAGTATTAGCTGTAGAGCATATTGAAGCTCTGCTCCTTAATGGTTACCTGCAGACACCTGACGGAAATTTTGAACTTAGTAAAGAACCAGGTGGTTGGAGTGGTTCGTGCGGCCGAGACGATTCCTCCGACAAGCCACTGCCCATCCTAGCAAAATTATTAAAACAACTCCGTTCCAAAGAACCTCTCCATAAATCTCCTCTTCCTGAACAATTAACCATTGAGCATATTGAAGACATTATGTGCTTAAGGCCCTTTGGAATAGCGGGGAAGGAGCTTTCTTTTAAGTGCTCCGTCAACTGCTCGGATATCAACGCTTTCAGGCAATGGCTGAAAAGATTTAGGGCTAAAGGAGTGCCGTCTTTTCAGAGATATTTTTCATACATCACTCCTGATAATTTTAGTAAAATACAAGATAAAAAGAAAGGTAAAACCATATTCTTCAGACGGTATCAAAACACTTTTCCTGAAGATGGAGAGTGCGTTAATGTGCATTATGTCTTTGATCCATCTTCTCAATCTCACGCAAGCACTCCGGAACAAATTGAACAACTGCTCGAATCTGCACTTCGACCAGATGACCGTATGCAAATTAACCTTTTGTCATCCAATACTTCTGACGGTGACTCAGAAATTCGATTTCTTGGAAAAGAAAATAGATCTGGCAAGGTTCTTTATTATTATCAAGATGAAAAGTGCGCCTGGAAGGATTTGAAGATTTCCTTTAAGAAAATGCCCTTTCAGGAACTACCAGAATTTACAGTGTATAAGATACCCGCCCATTTTAAAGACTACCCATCTGCTCCATTTTATGCCGAACATGACCCTATAACAGGATTTTATGTTGGTATAGAGCGCGTTACAGCTGATAACTGCTCCTTTTGGACACAAAGACTTGGCGCTGAAGCTACCATACATTGGCATGCTGTACACAACGCCCCACCACCCGCTCCTGTTCTCTATGCCTTTGACGGGCTTTGTCCTTCTGAAGATCCCGAAGCGGCTCGGTATCGTAAGGAAGAAGAGAAATATATGGCCTTAGCTCCGTCATGTCTCGATGATCCCAGCTTTAGGGAAGCTGTGACTGCGTACCCATCCACCGGTGGCGCTCCTGGTACAAAACATCAGCATGATGTCTCTTTCCATGACGCTCTGAGAGCCTTTGAAAATAACCTAAGCCGCTATGGTACAGATCCTACCTTTGTGAGTTATGTGTCCTCAGAACCAATCACAGGGCGGCTTTGCGATACGAGAGTACCTGTTACCTCTCCAGCTCTTAAATCATTCATGACAGCCACAGTAGATGGACCTTTCTATACTCCTGTTGGTATTCACAGATCCAAGATTGCAAAGCATTTTGACGCCGCAGCGCCTTTATGTAATATCTCTGAGAGACATCATGCTTGGACAGCGCTTCTTATGCAGAAAATGGATCCAAAAATAGGGTATCTCGTTGTGAGGCCTCTCGCTGAAATGGGGAAAAAACTTGAACAAATGGGTGTTCCCTTTGTAAAGTCGTCCGGTTATTTGAATAAAGAACTTCCCTCTATTGTTAGAAAGATGGATGGTAGTGAAGGAATACCTTTTGGCGATACTAACTATGTCTTCGTTGATCCCCCAAGAAGGGAAATCCATCAAATTCCTACCGATCACCACTTTTCTACAAGTCCTTTCATAGGGGACGCTGATGAGCTTAAGCTGCAAGCCTTTCCATTTGTCACAATTTCTTGTGATGCGCTTGTTTCAACACTCAACAGTCCAGATAAGGAGAGGTCTTCTCAATAAATGTGGCTGCTGCCAGAGTCACTTAAGGAGTGTGTTAATACTATGCTTTCTTGTTGAAACTATCTTTGACATCTTTAGGGCGCATATGAATTTTTCTCATATGCGTCACCGATGCTCCTCTGAATTCTTATGTTAACATCTTTTCTTGAGATAAACAAACCTACCTTACGTTTTTCAAAGTTTTTTATCCAAAACTGAGATTAGCCCACAAGGCTTTTTGCCTAAATTCTACATCTAAACGCGACGATGACAAAGGGATTGTGTTCTTCTTGTCTTGGGGCTACAACTGGGATGAAAATTTGCTGGGGGAAAAAACGAAAATGGAATTTTTGATAGGCTTAGGCTGGTATGTCATACCTTTTTTGGTTGTTTTATCTATTCTTGTGTTTGTGCACGAGTTGGGCCATTATCTTGTCGCGCGCTATAATGGGGTGGGCGTTGATGTGTTTTCCATTGGCTTTGGGCCAGAGGTTTTTGGCTGGAATGATAGTGTAGGGACTCGCTGGAAGGTCAGTTGCCTGCCGTTGGGAGGCTATGTCAAAATGGTGGGGGACGCCGATGCGGCCAGCACACCGGATAAAGCGGCTTTGAAGAAAATGAATGAGGACATGAGGAAACGGTCCCTCTTTTACAAAACGGTATGGCAGCGCATTGCCGTTTCTGTGGCCGGCCCTGTGGCTAACTATCTGTTTGCTATTTTTCTTTTTGCAATTCTGTTTGCCACGATTGGGCAGCGCTACACCGTTCCCATTGTTCAGGGGATTCAACCGGGAAGTGCCTCAGAGGTTGCCGGATTGCAGGTGGGTGATCATGTGAAGGCCATCAATGGACATCCCATTGCCCGCTTTGAAGATCTTCAAATGATTGTCCAAAGCCATCCCCAAGAGGTTTTGCAAATTCTGCTGGATCGCAAGGGGCAGAGCCTCACCCTGGCGGTGACGCCAACATTGGTCGAAATAAAGGACCACTTTGGGCGGTCTCACAAAACAGGGGTATTGGGGATTAAGGGAAGCGAAGCGGCATACATTCACCACACCTGGTTGACCGCTTGGTGGTATGCAACGGAAGAGGTTGTCTCCTTAAGTTATCAAACCTTAAAAGCATTGGGGAATATTATTATAGGGGCTAAGTCAGCCGAGGGTCTTGGTGGACCCCTCCGTATTGCGCAAATGTCAGGAGAAATCGCCCAATCTGGGATTGTGGCTCTTATTTGGTTTATGGCTCTTTTGTCTGTAAATTTGGGGCTGATTAACCTTTTCCCCGTGCCTATGCTGGATGGGGGTCATTTATTGTTTTACTTTATTGAGGTCTTGCGGGGAAAACCGCTCTCTGAAAAAGCTCAGGAATGGGGATTCCGTTTTGGATTTGCCTTTGTTTTGGGGCTGATGATCTTGTCGACATGGAATGATATAATGGCGATTTTCTTTAAGTAATAAGGGGTTTCTTAGTGGTAAAACGGTCGTTTCTTTTAGCAATACTCTTAAGCCTGTGCTTGTCCATGACAGGCGCGTGGGCAAAGGAGGTTGTGCGCACAATCGACGTTGAAGGAAATCGGCGCGTCGAAACACCCACCGTCATGAGTTATATTGATATCAAGCCCGGCGAAGCCGCCAGTGAAGATAAAATCGAAGACATTCTTAAAAACCTTTTTTCTACCGGGCTTTTTGCAGACGTTGTGATAGAGCAAAAAGGGGATCGTCTTATTATTAAAGTGGTTGAAAATAAGATTATTAACCGCATTGCCCTTGAAGGAAACAGCCGTCTTAAAGATGACGTGATTTTAGGAGAAATCGGAATACGGGCTCGTGAGGTCTACACGCCGGCAAGGGTCCAGGAAGCGGCTCAAAAAATTCGAGACATGTATCGTTTGAGCGGGCGCTATGGTGCCAAAGTTGAGCCTAAAATTGTGGAGCGCGAAGAAAATCGTGTTGACCTTATTTTTGAGATCACGGAAGGAAATCCAACGCGCATTAATAAAATTATTTTCGTTGGAAATAATCTTTTTAGTGCTTCACGGCTTGAATCTGTGATCATGACTAAAGAATCCCGTTGGTACCGCTTTTTTAGCACGGATGACACCTATGATCCCCATCGACTTTCCTATGATAAGGAGCTTTTGCGCCGCTATTATCGTGAGCGCGGGTATGCTGATTTCAAGGTGGAGTCTGTTGTGGCGGAACTTGATCCCGATGACCAAGAATTTTATATCACCTATACGCTTGATGAGGGGCCACGTTATCAATTTGGAGATGTGAAAATTACTGTGGAGCTTCCAAAAATAACCCCGGGGTGCTTGACGGAGTGCGTTGTTATTGAAAGAGGGGACTGGTTTAATAGTAAAGAAGTTGAAAAAATTGTTGATAAGTTAACCCATTCTATTGGGGAGCGAGGCTTTGCCTTCGTGGAAATTGAGCCTAAATTCACGCGCCATCCGGAGACCTTAACAATTGATATAGATTTTGTTGTGAAAGAAGGACGCCATGTCTACATTAACCGAATCGATATCATAGGAAATGATCGAACGGATGATGAAGTGATTCGGAGAGAATTTCGTTTGGCTGAGGGAGATGCCTATAACAGTGCAAAACTTAAACGCAGTGAAGAGCGCCTTCTAAACTTAGATTATTTTAAAAAGGTCGACATAAAACAAGAAGAAACAAGTGTGCCCGATAAGGTTGACGTAAAAGTAGACGTTGAAGATAAGCCCACAGGATCGTTACAGTTTTCAGGAGGATATTCCACAGTTGATGGTCCGTTAGCGAGTGTGACGATGAATGAGCGCAATCTTATGGGAAAAGGATACGACCTTTATGCGAGTGCTATGGTTGCGAAGAGAGCAAAGGACTTTCATACAGGCTTTACAAACCCGTATTTTCTTGGAAAGCCCCTTTCAGCAGGGATAGATTTCTTTCATTCTTCTCGGAAATACATCACAAAAAAGACAGGTTCATCCGGTTATCGTCAGCAAAAGACAGGAGGAACTCTTTCCTTTGGGTATGATCTTATGGAACGGTTGGGGCAATCGTGGAGCTACACCCTTCGCCGTGACCACATTGGGAACATGAGACCCAAAACCTCTGTATTTTTGCTTGCGCAACGGGGAAATTGGACAGTTTCTTCTCTTGGGCATGGGTTGTTTTATGACAAGAGAAATAGCAGTGTTGATCCGACGAAGGGCTATTTTGCGGGTCTTGGAAATGAAGTCGCAGGCGTTGGAGGGAATGTTCGGTATTTAAAAAATTCTATCCGGGGGGGCTTTTATGTTCCCTTTGATGAAGAAAATACATGGGTTCTCTCCACCAAGGTATCAACGGGAGCCATGACAGGATTAGGCAAAACAACACGTGTTGTTGACAGATACGAGTTAGGAGCAGATAGCTTGCGTGGGTTTGCTGATGGAGGAATTGGCCCGCGTGACATGACCCCTGGGTCTCTAGATGCTTTGGGTGGTCTTTACTATTACAAGGCAACGGTTGAGCTTGCTGTGCCTTTAGGGCTTCCGAGTGAGCTTGGCATTCGAGGAAGCCTCTTCACGGATATAGGAAGTGTTTGGCATTGTGGAAATAAATCTCCCTTTATTAAAGGGGACAACCCAAAGCCGCGTGTTGGTATGGGGGGTGGCATAACCTGGCGATCCCCTTTTGGACCTATTGGGTTTTATTATGCTCCCTTTGTTTGGGGTCAGAAAAATGTTGACCGCAAGCAGCAATTTAATGTTACATTTGGATCAAATTTTTAAAAACAACACTAAAAGGAGAAAAAAAATGAAAAAAACTTTATCTATGGCCTTTTTAACCTCTACCGTCTTTCTTTCTACCCCAGCGGTCGCTGATTCCCTTCCGGCTCCTGTGATTTGCGTGGTGGCGCAAGCAACGTTAGATAAGTCGGCGGCGTTGAAATCCATTGTGAGCCAATTGGAGAAAAAGCGGAATGAGATCCAAAAAGAACTCGCTGCTGATGAAACCAAGCTTAAGGCTGAAGACAAGGATCTTAGCGAGAAACAAAAAACCATGTCTGAAAAGGACTTTTCAGCAAAGCGCCAAGCTTTTGAAAGGCGTGTGCATGAAGTTCAGGCCAAGCTTGAAATCAGAAAGGTTCAGTTAGAGCTTGCCTTTGAAGAAGCTAAAAAGAAGGTGTATGAGGCTTTCCTGAAAGTAGCTGATGAGCTCAAGCAAGGGGCAGGCGCCAATATTATGCTCTATAAAGAGACAATTGTGACAGCGGATCCTGCCTTTGATCTGTCAACGCAAATTTTGGAAAAGCTAGACAAAACCTTGCCAACGGTTCAGGTGACCTTTAAGTCTGAAGCTGACATCAAAAAACTGATTCAGCAGCAACAAACCCAGCAGCCAACTCAGCCACAAGCGCAATAAGGGGAAAACATGGGGATAGAGAGCATGGGGGAAGGTTTTCCTATCAAGTCACCTTATCTGAAGAAAGCAGTAGCTTTTTATGGGTTAAGGATGACAAGGAGAGGGGTTGCTGTGATGGCGACCGCTGTTTCTGTGCTCTCAACCCCGGCCCTCTATGCGCAAAATGTTGCGGTGGACTTAATGAATCGGGTGGCGGCGTTGGAAGCTGAGCAAAGAGAGCTTCGAGGGGCGTTGGATGAAACGCGCCATGACCTTTCTCTTCTTCAGAAGAAAATGGACACATTAAACGCAGATGTGGATTATCGTTTAACTCAACAGTCCCCAGGCGACAAAGGGCCAAGCAAGCTTTCAGATGAAATAGATTCCTTTGCCCCTACGCCTCGTGAGCCATTAGATGCGGGGTCAGACTCTCCCGCTGCTTCTGCCCCTGAAAAAGAATACGAACACGCCCGCGCTCTTTTGGAAAAAGGGGACTATGAGGCGGCAGAAAAGGCCTTTTCAGCTTTTCTTAAGGCTCACCCAAAACATGACCAAGCAGGTGCCGCCCAATATTGGTTGGGGGTCACCTATTTTGTGCGAGGCGAGCACGAACGCGCGGCCGCAAGCTTTGCCAAAGGGTACAAAAACTACCCCAAATCTTCAAAGGCGTCTGATGGATTGCTAAAACTTTCAAAATCCTTGGTTGCCCTTGATCGTAAGGCAGATGCGTGTGCGACCTTAGAGCAGCTTTCCTCTGACTTTCCCAAAAGCCATGCCAAAGAGGTTGAGCGTGAGCGGAAAAAACTGAAGTGTAAGTGAGCTGAATATTTGCATATTCTTAACGGCAGTTCTATTCTGAGAATTAGGTAGCTGTTTGAATTTATAGTATTGTCCCCGTACAATAATACTTGTCATCCCCGCGAAGGCGGGGATCCAGGAAGCGCTTTTAAAAAAGCAATTGTTAATACTTTCTCAAGTGTTTCTTCTTTTAAAGGAATTGTTTTTAAAAGGTTTTATCTGGATCCCCGCCTTCGCGGGGATGACAATTGTTAGGGATGACAACCAAAAATAAGGCGTCTTCAAGCTATTTGAGTATATTAACGATATTTTAAGTCAAGTCGTGTATTGTGGCGATAATGAGTGAGTGAAAAGCACTCAACTTAGATGAAGTAAACAATTAATAGAAAAGGACCTTAACCATGAATAAAAAATTTCTTCAAACACTAGCCGCTACTGCGACATTGACTGTGATGTTGGGAGAGGGCGTTAAAGCAATGCATGATGAGAAGGTGGAGGTGGTGGTGAAGCTATCGGAGCGAATGATTGAATCATGGCATCAGAATGGTGTGCACGTAGCACCCGGGTGGGCGCCAAGACTTGCCGTTCTAAAAAATCGCTATGAAGTCAATTCTGGGTATCCTGTGAATGAGGTGCAAGAATTCAGGGTTAAAGTGCCAAAAGGATCACACGTGGGAGAGTTTACATGGGCACTGCACTGGGGAAAATCGAAAGGAAGGGGGACGACGACGCTATGCGACGTCACAGACGATATGAAGATGACTGAAATCACACCAGGAATGGTGATACCCTTGATAGGGAGCATAGGTAACGATAATCCGAAGGATGATACATGTATATTATAAAAAGTGAGAATGATTTCCTCTGATTTTCCCAAAAGCCATGCCAAAGAAGTTGAGCGTGAGCGGAAAAAGCTGAAGTGTAAGTGAGTTTGATATTTACATATTCTTAATTCTTTGCAGATATTAACAAAATTTTAAGCCAAATAGTGTATTGTGGCTATGATGAGTGGGTGAAAAGCGCTCAACTTGGATGAAACAGATACTTAACAGAAAAGGAGATTAACCATGAATAAAAAATTTCTTCAAACATTAGCCGCTACTGCGACATTGACTGTGATGTTGGGGGGGGGCGTGAATGCAATGGGGCCAGAGGCAGGCAAAAAACTCCACGTGGCTCCGACTCCGGATTTCCTAACGCAACTTCTTGAGTTGTCACCAACGGGAACGGGCAGCTTTGTGTTCCTAGAAATAAAACCAAATCGTTCTAAAACAATCGGCATCCTCGAGAAAGGTGGATGGGAGTATGTCTTGGAACTGGAGGAAAGGGCGTGGAATATGCCTTTGAAACTGTTTATTAGCGCGCCAAACCGCTCTCGCAAAAACGATCCGCTTGAGGAGACCGAGTGTACCTTAATGAATGCTGACGTTCCTTTTACCTTCAACACACTAAGACACAAAAAGTCTATAGCCATAGATGGTGACTTCAGTGATAAGGGGCCGCGGCATTGTAGATTCATGTTGTGACAGTGGGATGAGTAGAGGCGCGAGGGAGCTCTGGTGTGATATTCAGCTCCCCAACGCGTGTTTCAGAAACCACCGGATGGGGGGGCTTCAAAGGGCTGCTAAAAGTCCCGCCCCTCCTCCCACGTATCGCCCCATTCCGTGTCGCGTGCTTTTGAATAAGCCTTTCCCTCACGTTTTGAAACAATAACGCGTTTTAGGTCTTCTTTGTCTGTACAAAGGTCTAAAATAACATGGCCTGTCTTTCGAAGGGGATTTTTAATGACCCGTCCTTTGGGGGAGGGGAGGGGGTGAGGGGACACCACAAGATAGGCATATTTTTCATCTTCATAAGGTAAAACGCCTTCTTTAGCGCGCTTGTGGTATTTTCCACGGGGAATGCGCACACTAAAATGACACCAATCCTTCCCTTCCTTAAAGGCAGTCGCAAGAGGGCAGGGACCGTTGTGGGCACAAGGGGCCACCGCATGGGCGCCGAGCTTTAATAAAAGAGTGCGGGCGTTTAAGAGATGGCCGAATCCTTGCGGCGTTCCGGGCTCTAGGAGGATCAATAGCTTGTCCGTGGCCTGATAGGCTCTTTCCAAAACATGGGCCTGCTCCATCGCAGAAAGTTCATTCAGCACATAAGAGAGAACAACCGCATCATGGGACGGAAAAATATTTGCT
Organism: uncultured Alphaproteobacteria bacterium; assembly: GCA_964605015.1. Lineage (GTDB taxonomy): Bacteria > Pseudomonadota > Alphaproteobacteria > UBA9655 > UBA9655 > UBA9655. Next base: position 13,984 of record CAZSAH010000043.1, read on the forward strand.
TGAACAATATCATCCCGGCACCACGCAAGCTTAAGGGGATCAAGGTTGCTACCTGTGAGATGTTGTCCTAACCGCAATAGTTCAATGTCTTTTTCGAAAAGAGTCATGCTTTGAAGATGAGGAATGGCGTCTGCGGCGGCCCACGCAAGGCTTCCCGTTCCCGCCCCTAAGTCTAGGAGGGTCTGAACGGGGGAGAGAAAGGGATCTATGTGACGGAAGACCTGCCGTATGGCTCCATAGGTGGCAGGGAGGCGCGCTGCGATGTAGGCTTGGCGGTGGAGATGGGTTTCGATCCCCAACCCCTGGGCGTAACGCTGAGTCAACTCAAAGCAGGCCTCCCTCAGCTTATCAGGAGGCAAGGCCGCAAGGGTGCGATCAATCGCATTTGATAATTCTAAAGGAAGTGTTTCCACAACTTATCTTCTCACCTCGTGTCGTTGCCTTATTAAAGCATGCTTGCGTTTGAGATACTATATTATGCATCATTGCGCAAAATCATTAAAAATGTGTTAAGACCTTCTCTGAAAGGGGAGAGGAGAAACCCTTGGAATCCCCTTATTTCTAAGGCGACAGGAGGGGGGAGAAAAAAAGATAAAAAAAGTGTTGACGGGAGGGTGGGGTGTCCTTATAAGAGGGGAACTTGGGCGATAGAGAAGGGTTTAGCTTTTCTCTTGCGTCGCTAGTCAAATGAAAAGACTAACTTTGGTTAGATTTTTTAGCTCATTGATAAGTGAAGAAAGAGAAGGGATACGCGGGAAGCGGCTTGCGGGAGCGAGTTGTTTTTACGCGTATCGAGCAACTTAAAGAATAGACTTTTGAAGACGAAAGTTTTTGAGAGTGTATCGCTTTAAGATGCCAAGCGTTTTAAGAATGACTCGTTAATTTTAAATGTTCTCGGATTTATTCGAGAATAAAAGAGTAGACACTTTTTAGGGGGCAACCCCTGGAAATGATGGATCGACTCTGAACATGAGAGTTTGATCCTGGCTCAGAACGAACGCTGGCGGCATGCTTAACACATGCAAGT
>CAZSAH010000044.1:0-14881 GCA_964605015.1 uncultured Alphaproteobacteria bacterium
ATTCCTACGGAATGCGTTGTTTTTACTGGATCCCCGCCTTCGCGGGGATGACAAAGGAAGGAGATTGTAAAGGAAGGGGATGACAAGAGCGGGGGGAATGACAATTCTTGAATAACATTTATCGAATGGCCAATCGAAAAAGTTGAATCTACAGAATATCTATGATAAAGTATAAATATAAAATCAGAGTTCTGTCTCTTTTTTTAATATAATCACGTTTTTTTAATCATATATTCATATGACTTTTCTACTATTTCTTTGAAAGAGTAAAGTCAATCTGAGGTTCATTCTGTGTTGGACACGTTGTTATAGTCATTTTCAATTTATCATTGATAACATCCAGGATGGGGCGCAACCCCTCTATAGGATTCAGATGAAGGTTGTGGATAATTCTGCGAAGGCTGACTTCGCCTTTGGCATACACCGGGGTGCCACTCCCATCCTTACTAACCTGCATATGTATCTGCAAAGTGAGAGGAATCCTGTCGCGCTCGACTTTTTGAAAGGTTTCTCTTGCCACAAAATCTTTCCCTTCTCTTACGATTACGGTTCCAGGCACATCACCATGTCCCACACCCCATCTAGCCCCTCCATTCATCAGAATTATTGAAGCACGAGGGCAATTTTGTGGGGCGTCAACCCTAATCGCCCTGACGGGGCTTGTGTCTGCACCCAGAGAGATGATCGATAGTCCAAGCGCAGATGTTTGCAGAATTTTCTTATACATATTTAAATGTTTTCCTATAAAGCAAACGTTTATTTAATCGTACCTAAAAATAATGAACATTTTGTTAACGATAGATCAGTTCCCTCACGGCTCCATCAGGTTTCGAGCAAAATCTTTTGCAGAAAAGGCATGAAGGTCGTCAATGGCTTCGCCCACCCCGATGGCATGAATGGGCAGGGCGGTTTGTTGAGCAATCGCCACAAGAACACCGCCTTTGGCTGTGCCGTCTAGTTTGGTGACGATCAGACCAGAGACATCAACGGCCTCGCGAAACACTTTTACTTGGGTCAGGGCATTTTGGCCTGTTGTTGCATCCAACACAAGCAAGGTCGCGTGCGGAGCAGTCGGATCAATTTTTTGAATCACCCGGCGGATTTTTTTAAGTTCTTCCATCAACAAAGTCTTGTTGTGAAGGCGCCCTGCGGTGTCAATCATCACAATGTCATCCCCGCGCTCTTTTGCCTTAAGGAGGGCATCATAGATGAGGCCGGCCGCATCCTTTGAGGGGGCCATTTCAAGGGGGACTTGGGCGCGCTTAGCCCAGATCTCAAGCTGTTCTGTCGCCGCTGCTCGAAAGGTGTCACCTGCGACAAGAGAAAGCTGATAGCCTTGATCTTTCCACTGTTTTGCCAGCTTTCCAATGGTGGTGGTTTTTCCGGCTCCATTAACGCCTAAAACAAGGACCACGAAAGGTTTTGATGCTCCCACGGGGGCCAGGGGAAGAGCGCAAGGGGTCAAGAGAACTTCGATTTCTTCTGCAAAAATGTCACGCACCTCTTCAGGGGTGATATTTTGATTGTAGCGCTTCTTAGAGAGCTTTTGGACAAGATCACGGGCTGTGGCCACCCCTAAATCGCTGGAGATAAGCAATTCCTCAAGCTCTTCCAGCATCTCGTCATCTAGTTTGCGATGGCTGATAAGAGTTGTAATGCCTGTCGACAGGCGAGAGGACGTTTTTTTAAGTCCTTCCTTAAGGCGTTGAATCCAGCTGGTCATGTCAGCACCTCTGCTATCACATAGGGTCCTTGGGCCTCTGTTATCCGTGCTTTCACAAGGCTGCCTGGTGTGTGGGGGTGGGCTAGCTGCACTTTTAGGAAATGCTCGCTATGGCCTTGGGTTTCTGTTTCAAGAAGAAGGCTTATGTCTTGCCCCACAAAGCGCTTGCATGTTTTTTCTAAGGCTTTTTGGCCCACCTCACGCAAACGGGCGGCTCTTTCCTTAATCACCTCTCCTTTGACCTGCGGCATGCGCGCCGCTGGTGTCCCTTCGCGGGGAGAATAGGGAAAGACATGGAGGAAGGTTAAATCACACTCCTCAACGATGCGTAAGGTGTTCTGAAACATCTCCTCTGTTTCCGTTGGAAAGCCGGCAATAATATCGGCGCCAAAGGTGACGTCAGGACGAAGGGCGCGGAACTTTTGACACACATTAATCACATCTTGGCGCAGGTGGCGGCGTTTCATTCTTTTGAGAATCATGTCGTCCCCAGCTTGAAGGCTCAGGTGGAAATGGGGCATAAGGCGCGGGTCGCGCTCAAAAACATGGAATAGATCGGGGTCAACTTCAACGGGGTCCAAAGAAGACAAACGCAAGCGCGGAAGGGTCGGCGTTTGCGCCAAAAGCCGCTTGACCGTTTGCCCAAGGGTCGGCTTTCCTGGAAGATCTTCCCCATAGGCGGTGATATCAACGCCGGTGAGAACAATTTCTTGGAATCCTTTGCCCAACAGCAGATGAACTTGCTCCAGCATAACCCCTAAAGGGACGCTACGGCTATTCCCACGCCCATAGGGGATTGTACAGAAAGTACACCGATGATCGCACCCATTTTGGACTTGAATAAAGGCGCGTACGCGCCCATCAAAGCCTGCAATTAGATGCTCGGCGGTCTCGCGCACCGCCATAATATCATTCACCACAACCCGGGCGTGATCTGTGTGAGGGTCAAAATACTTGTCCTCAAGCTTTTCCGTGTTTCCAAGGACTTGGTCTACTTCAGGCATACGGGCAAAAGAATCGGCATTAATTTGAGCTGCACAGCCGGTAACGATAATTTTTACATGAGGATGGTCTCGTCGGTATTTGCGGATGGCTTGGCGCGCTTGGCGTTCCGCCTCAGCCGTGACGGCACATGTGTTAAAAACAACCGCATTCTGAAGGCCCGCTTTAAGGGCTTTTTCACGAATAACCTCTGATTCATAAGCATTCAAACGGCATCCAAAGGTGACAACATCAGTATTCATGGGAGATCAAGTGTTCCTTTAAAACAATAAGCAGCAGGGCCGGTCAAAAGGGGAGGGGAGTCTTCTTTCCATATAACCTCTAGTGTTCCGCCCTCCATGTCAATAAAAACAGGAGGGCTTTTGATAAAACCCAACTTTAAGCTTAGTATTCCTACAGCACAAGCGCCAGATCCGCAAGCGGGCGTGAGCCCCACCCCTCGCTCCCATACCTTGGTCTTAACTGTTGTGGGGGAGATGACCTGGGCCAGCTCTACATTCACTCCCGTGGGAGGCTGCAGAGAAAGGGCGAGTTCTTCAAAAGGAACAGAGTCCATCTCTTCTGTAAAAACAACAAGGTGGGGATTGCCGAGGTCGATATAATGTGCTCTGTTGCTGTCCCCTCCCTTGTCATTCCCGCGAAAGCGGGAATCCAGAGGAAAATTGCTATAACTGGATCCCCGCTTTCGCGGGAATGACATTATGAGGGGTGGAGAGGGTGTAAAAAGGGGCTCTTTCAGGGAAATCGTAACGGTGTCTCCCCTCACCCAAAAATGAGAGAGAAAAGAAGGGGTTTGAATCGTCCCCTCGCTTTTCCCTAAATACTTTGCGACACAGCGCGTCCCATTGCCGCAAGCGAGGGCTGTACTTCCATCGGCATTAAAGAAAGCAACAGCAGCATCTGCTGAGGTAGAGGAGCTGATCACAATGACCTGGTCACAGCCCACCCCCTGGCGGCGATCTGCGATCCAGCGGATATGATCGGGCGTGAGGGAAGAGGGAGTTTCAAGAATCACAAAATCATTCCCAAGGGCCTGCATTTTCGTAAAAGAAAGGAGCATTTACGCGCTCCCTTGATGGTGAAGAAGGAAAAGGGTGTACAGCACACTTCCAAACAAAAGAAAGGCGCCGGCTTGATGAACAAGAGCCAGAACAATCGGAACCTGGAATAAAAGCGTCCCAATGCCTAAGGAAAGTTGCAAAAGGGCACTCAAGGCCACAGCCGTCACACCATGGGAAAGGGATTTGGGAATCAAAAGATCCCGCTGATAAAACCATAGGCTTCCACATGCAAGGGTCGTTAAGAGGGCAAGACAGCGGTGAACAAACTGAACACTGACAGGATTTTCCAACAGATCTATCCACCAAGGCGTTTGGGTCAAAAGCTCATGGGGAATCACCTGATCTCCCATAAGGGGAAAAGTGTTATACACAAGCCCCGCCTTAAGGCCGGCCACCAACGCTCCCCAAAAGATGGTGACAAGAACAAGGATAAGCAGCCCGTAGGACAGCTTTTGAAGGGAGTAGAAAGCCTTTTTTGAATACCCCACCCGCTCTAAGGTAAGGGCGCTGGGATACAAGCTGAGGGTCATCCACAAGGCCACTCCAAAGATAGTAAAGCCTAAAAGAAGATGGGCGGCCAACCGGTAGGGGCTGACATGGGGGTCGTGGAGCAGGCCACTTTTGACCATGATCCAGCCCATGAGGCCCTGAGCAGCGCCTAACGCCCATAAAAGGAGCAAAAAAGGCCATAAGGATCGATGTTGTCTTTTAAAGACCATCAGAAAGGTGGGGATCAGCAACACACCCCCCAATAGGCGCCCGCCTAAGCGATGGATATATTCTAGCCAAAAGAGAGACTTAAAGTCGGCAAGGGTCAGGCCCAGATTAATTTTTTGAAATTCAGGGCTTTGTTGGTATTTGTTAAATTCCAGCAGCCACTGTTCCAGCGTAAAAGGAGGAAAAATCCCTGTGATCGGCTTCCATTCCACAATAGAAAGGCCCGCGCCTGCCAAACGGGTGAGCCCCCCAATGGTCACCATCCCCACAATCATAACGCAGAGAACGATGAGGCTTACCTTGAAAAGAGTGTCTTTATAAAAAGTCATAGAAAAAGACCCCACATCATGCCAAGCTCCTCACCGCAGGGCAGGCTCATCAAAGCTTCGGAGCTTGCGGGAATGGATGACAATATCGCCCTTGTTCAGTTCTTCCTCCAAAATGCGGATGGTTTCAATGCCAATGTGCAGATGCTGGTCAATGCTTTCGCGATAAAAATTATGTGCCATCCCACGCAGCTTTAATTCTCCATGAATGGGTTTGTCGGAAATGCACAATAAGGTGCCATAAGGAACGCGCATGCGAAATCCATTGGCGGCGACTGTGGCGGATTCCATATCTAAGGCAATGGCGCGGCTTTGGCGAAAGCGCTCCATCAGTTCCTTTGAACGCAGCTCCCAGTTACGGTTGTCTGTGGTGACCACTGTTCCGGTGCGCATGCGCTCTTTTAAGGTGGGGCCTTCTTCCCCCGTGACATTGGCAACGGCTTGGTGAAGGGCCACTTGAATTTCAGCAATAGGTGGAACGGGCACCCACGCCGGAAGGTCATTGTTCAAGACGTGATCTTCTCGCACATAAGCATGTGCCAGCACATAATCGCCCAGGCGCTGGCTGCGGCGTAAGCCTGCGCAATGCCCCAGCATCAGCCAGCAATGAGGACGCAAGACAGCGAGATGATCGGTGATGGTTTTGGCGTTACTGGGGCCCACGCCAATATTAATAAACGTAATGCCACGATGGCCTTTCTTCTTCAAATGATAGGCGGGCATCTGAGGAAGACCAGACATGCGGGCACCAGAGGGGGAAGGAGAGGGGTCTCGTGGATTTGAGGTTATGTAATCTCCAGGTTCAACAAACCCTGTGTAGTCCTCACTCTCTTCCAAACATTGATTGGCATAGGCGATGAATTTATCAACATACCGTTGGTAGTTTGTTAAAAGAATAAAGTGTTGGAAATGCTTGGCAGAGGTGCCGCAATAATGGTGGAGACGCCCTAAGGAATAATCGACCCGTTCCGCCGTAAAAAGAGCCAAGGGCAGGGGAAGGCCTTTTCGTACCTTATAGGTTCCATTCACAATGCTATCATCCACAACGCTTAGGTTGGGAAGGGCAAATTCAATGGGGCTTTGCCACAGCTTTTCTGGGTGAAATCCCACAGAATCCCATTCTTCCACAAAGGGAAGGGGGATGGGCCAATTGCTCTCGCCCACCACAACGGGGACTTGGTGATGATTCAAAAGAAGTTCAATTTGTTTTTTATAATAGGTATGGAAAATATCTGGACGGGTCAGGGTGGTCCCATAGGTGCCGGCTTCCAAAACGGCCCCAAAGGCAATGCGATCATCCACATTTAAGGTATGGCGTGTCACCTTTATGCCCAAATAAGGATAGGTTGAATCGTTGAGGTTGGGCAATTTTTGCGGCAAGGCTTGTGATTCCGCAATGCTGAGAAGGGAATTGCGAATGAGGGCTGTGTTTTTCTGATAAATGTCCGTGATACGCGCAACAGCGGCATCTGCATCCGTAAACTCTTGAAGGTCTGTTACCTCTCCGTGTGATCCGGTTATGTCATCTGTCGTATTTGTCATGGTGAGGTCTCTATTTATTTTGGGGGAAGTATAACATATTTTAGAGGGATGGAAAACCGGCGAATGTTCATATTTTCTCAAGGTTTGCAAATAATCCATTATCTTAAAATTTTAATATTTTTTTAACGAAGTAAGATTGATAATTGACCTCACATAGAAGCCGCTCTAGACTTAATTTTTTTTAGAGCAAGACATGAGAGAGTGTACAATGGTTTCATCTTCCCTAGAATCTAAGCAACCTAGACAAACAGGTGCCTTGAGTTTTTCAAAAAGCTGGCTGATTTGGGGGTGTGCGGCCCTCTTTTACTGTTATCAGTTTATGCTCCGTGGATCCCCCAATGTTATGGCGGATGATCTGATGGTGGCCTTTCAGGTAGACGCCTGTGCCTTGGGAATTTTGACAGGGTGTTATTATAACACCTATTCCGCCTTGCAAGTTCCTGGGGGCACCTTGATGGACTTCTTTAAGCCACGGCGTGTCCTTACCTTTGCGGCGACCATCTGCAGTGTGGGGACCTTGCTCTTTTCAATGGCAGATTCCATTTACCTTGCTGGCTTTGCGCGCGCCCTTATTGGAGTCGGGTCAGCCATGGGATTCCTGAGTTGCTTGAAACTGGGCACCCTATGGTTTCCGTCCCATAAATTACCGCTGATTATTGGATTGACGGTTGCCCTTGGAACAGTGGGCGGCGTGTCCGCGGGTTACCCATTGGCATGGCTTGTTGAATCCTATGGATGGCGTCATGCCATGTGGCTTGTGGCCTTCCTTGGATTTGCCCTTGCAACCCTTGGATGGAGCGTCGTCCGTGACACCCCTCCAGAGGACTTGGAAAGAGAAATTCTCAAAAGTCATGGGGATAGTGAAGCACATCTGCCCAAGGCAGGGCTTTTGGCAAGCGTCATTGAGGTGATTCGCAGACCTCAAAGTTGGCTTATTGCTATCTATGGGTTCCTTATGTATGTGCCTTTGTCCGGATTTTCAGACCTTTGGGGAACGCCTTATTTGATGGCTACCTATCAATTAGACAAGCCAACAGCAGCGACCATCAATTCAGCCATGCTCGTGGGTCTTGGTTTGGGGTCCCCCTTGTTTCCTTTTTTATGCAATCTTTTCAAAGCGTATAAGCCTACTGTCTTTCTGTCAGCGTTTGGGGCCCTTTTCTTCATATCCCTCATCTTTTATGTACCAGGCTTGCCTCTGTGGCTGCTTGTGGCTTGTCTCTTTTTGACGGGATTGTTTTTAGGAGGGCAATTCTTGGCCTTTTCAATGACATGCAGGTTAAACCCCTTGTCAGCAAGCGCAACAGCTGGAGGCTTTCAAAACATGATAAGCATGTTGAGTGGCGTGATCTTTATGCCGTTGATCGGATGGCTGTTAGATTATGCCTGGAAAGGGGGGTATGCGGACGGAGTGCGTGTGTATTCAGTTTCTGAGTATACCTTTGCCCTCAGCTCTATCACCCTCTCTCTGATAGCGTCATGTTTGATCATTATCCCCATTAAGGAGAAGTATTAAATCCGAATCACTTGCACATGGGTGAGGGTTTTTTTACCATAATAACTGGACAAAACACGACGGGTGGCGATACGTGTCGTCTCTGACACTTTTTCGTCATCTGCGCGGTCTTCCAAAGGCAGAGACAGAAAGGCTTCCTCAATGGCTCCAACGCAGTGGGAGACAAGGGTGCTGAGGTGCTCCCCTTCTGTTACCCCCACCAAAAGAACGGTAGGCGGTTGCTTGAAAGATTTTTCCCCTTTTAAAACAAGCGTCACAATGGCATGACCCGTGCTCATCAAGCGATGACGCTCTTGCATCACCACACCCTGTGACCCTATCAACCGCTTCCCATCAAGGGCCAAGCGCCCAGAGGGAACTTGGTCCACAAGCTTGGGGCCCTTATCGGTCAGAAGAATCAGGTCCCCATTACGGGGCGTAATTGTATAGGGTACTTTATGGCTCAAGGCCAATTGGGATTGTTCAAGGATGTGATGATCCTCCCCATGAACAGGAACCACAATTTTAGGACGTATCCAAGAATACATATCTAAGAGCTCGTCACGGCAGGGGTGGCCAGATACATGGATGTCTTCCTCATCCGCTGTGATGACCTGCATGCCCTTGCGCACAAGAAGATTTTGGAGGGATGAAATGGCCTTTTCATTCCCCGGGATTTGGCGGGATGAGAAAATAACCACATCCCCCTTTTCAAGGGAAATATGTTTGTCCTCCCCCTTTGCAATCCGCAGAAGGGCGGCTCGTTGTTCTCCTTGGCTTCCTGTGGAGACCAGAAGGGTTTCATGACGGTCCAGAAAGCCTGCATCATGGTGATTCAGAAAAGGAGGTAAATCTTTGAAATACTCAAGCTTACGCGCCACATCATTCATCCGGTGGAGGGATCGCCCCACAAGGCCCACATGCCGCCCATGCGCAGCAGCTGCTGCTGCACAGCTTGCGACCCGTGCTACGTTAGAGGCAAAACAAGCAACGACCACGCGTTTCCCAGGAAATTTTCCAATAAGATCAACAAGGTTTTGGCGGATGACGCTCTCAGAGCCGGAACGCCCCTCAACAAAAACGTTGGTCGAATCACACACCAGGGCAAGGACGCCCTCATCGCCCAATTTCTTTAAGGCTGCAATATCGGTTGGTTCTCCAATTAAAGGATCGGGGTCAAGTTTCCAGTCTCCCGTATGGACAACGGTTCCAGCTGCCGTTCGAATAGCGATGGCATTGGGTTCGGGAATAGAGTGGGTCAAGCTCACAAAATCAACGGTGAAGGGGCCGATGTCAACGCCCCCTGAGAGGGGAATTTCATGCAAGGGGGGATTCAACCCCGCCTCCTTCAATTTATAGCGCAAGAGCTCAGCTGTAAAAGGGGTCGCAAACAGAGGACACCTGAGACGCGGCCACAGGTAAGGAACGGCACCAATATGGTCTTCATGCGCGTGCGTCAGGACAAGACCCACCAAATTCTGGGCGTGTTCTTCAATAAACTGAGGGTCGGGCATCAGAACCTCAACACCGGGAGTTTGATCAAACGTCACCCCTAAATCAACCATCAACCACTTTCCACGGGTGTGATAAAGGTTGAGGTTCATGCCAATCTCTCCCGAACCACCTAGGGGAAGAAAATATAACTTATTTGGATCTAATTGCATTTTTAAAAAACCTATGTTTCTTCCTATCCTGATTCTTGTCATCCCCGACTTAGAAGTTCTTGATTTTCAAAGAAAATCCTAGAACTTCTTGATCGGGGATCTTTTTAGTTTGAAGCAAGATCCCCGATGAAGGAATGCTAATGTTTTTCTTTGAAAAACAAAGCATTCCTAACTCGGGGATGACAAGGAGAGGAAAACTGTTGGGTGCTAACCTAAAATTCTCTCTTCTCTCTATATTCTTATTAATTTATATCAATATTAGAGAGGATTGTCACGTTTATAATGATAAATGGCCAATCAGAACTTTTAAGACCCCAGTTCATCCAGTTTTTCTACGCGGCGTGTGTGGCGACCTCCTTCAAAGGGGGTATTAAGAAAAACGAGAAGGCAGGTCAGGGCCTCTTCCTGACTCATGAGGCGCTCGCCAAGCACAAGGATATTCGCATCATTATGGCTCCGGGCAAGCTTTGTCATGGGGCCATCACAGCAAAGGGCCGCCCGAATCCCTTTGAAACGGTTGGCAGCTATGCTCATCCCAATGCCACTTCCGCAAATCATGACGCCTTGAGCCCCTTTTAAGACCGCCCGCACCACAGGTTCGATATAGTCAGGATAATCGACGGATTCTAAAGAATGGGTGCCACAATCAACGACCTTGAATCCTTGGCTCTGAGCTTCTTTTTTTAAGAACTCTTTGAGCTCATACCCGCCGTGGTCGCTGCTGAACACTAGAGTCCCTTGGGAGGGAGATGTTGATACGTTTTCCATTGTGGCCATCTTACTCTTCCCCCTGCGCTTTTGTAAAGCCAGGCACGTGATTAAACTCGTTTAGCTTTTCGAGATGCATCCAGCGATGGGTTTGCCCTACGGTCGTGACAAGGTCAAAAATATCCCCATCCGTCACCTTCTTAGTCTTGTCTTTTAAGAAAAACCGGGCGCGCCAGTGGTCAACCGTGTCTGGCCGTATGCCACCTATGGCCGGATAAACCTGCACGCCGCGGTTTGAAATCATCTTCAGCTCAAAAGGGGAGGGGAGGGCGATTTTCTCCAAGCTTTGGCCCAAAGTCTCCGCAGAGAGGGTGCTTTCAATGTAAAGATCAAGGCCGACTTCTTGTCTAGGTCCTTCAGGCAAGGGTATTTCCCCTGTGGGCAAGAGCAACGGCTTATAGGGCCGCAGCGGCCAAAAATCTGTTGTTTTTCCTAAGTTTTCAATGACAAGGTCCGTAAAGCCTGTGGTGGTGAGGGTCGAGGTTTTATCCAAATCCTTTAAAAAGGCACGTTGCACCCCAAGAGTGTAGAGAAGGGCTTGCTCAACGCGATTTGCGGTCTCAAATTCTTTCAGATGACGCAGCATTAAAACAGAGGATAAGAGCAGGGCCGTTGGATTTACACAGTTTTTACCCGCAATATCAGGGGCTGAGCCGTGAACAGCTTCAAAAATGGCGACCTCGTCTCCAATATTGGCTGCAGGCGCTACGCCCAAGCCGCCCACAAGACCGGATCCCAAGTCGCTGATGATGTCCCCATGAAGGTTTGTGGTCACAATAACATCAAATTCCTCAGGCCGAACGACCATTTGATGGGCGCAATTATCAATAATGATGTGGTGGGCCTCAATGTCGGGATAGTCTTTGGCAATCTCTTCAAAGGTTGTCTTAAACAATCCTTCCGTCAGCTTTAAAATATTGGCTTTTGTCGCACAATGGACCTTGTGGCGTCCTTCAGCGCGCGCAAGTTCAAAAGCAAAGCGAATAATTTTCGCCGACCCTTTGCGCGTGATAAGCTTTAAGGCTTCTGCCACCGTAGGGGTTTGCATATATTCAATCCCCGCATACAGGTCTTCAATGTTTTCCCGGACAATCACAAAGTCGATGTCTCGCTCCCTAAAAGGAGAAAGAATGCCCGGAATATGACGCACAGGGCGGGTGTTGGCGTAAGTTTCAAAGAGCGCTCGTAGGGTCACGTTTGCGCTTTTTTCCCCATACCCAACGGGGGTTTCAAGGGGGCCTTTCAACACAACCTTTGTTTTCTTGATCGATTCTATGGTTTCTGGGGGAACCCCTGTGGCTAGGCCCTTTTTAAAAACCTGGGCTCCTGCTTCACAGATCTCCCACTGGAGGGGAAGGCCTGTGGCATCCAGCACTCTTCTGGCGGCCTGTATAATTTCTGGGCCAATACCGTCGCCTTCAATGAGCGTAATTGCGTGTGTCATTCTATCCTCTTTTCCTTTGATAAAGGGCTAATCAATGAATTTCCATAATGCCTCTTTCTATCTGCGGAAAGATATCATATATTTGGAAGAAATAGGTCAACTCATTCGCGAGGTTTTCTTTGGATAAAGAACACAAGGACGTGCAGCAAACTAAATTTCCTGTTTTAGCTTTAAGGGATGTGGTTGTGTTTCCCCACATGGTCATTCCCTTATTTGTGGGTCGAGATAAGTCAATCCATGCCCTGGATGTGGTCATGGAAAACAGGCAAGAAGTCTTACTGGTCAGTCAAAGAAAGTCTACGGTGGACAACCCCACCATTAAAGATTTGTATATGGTGGGAACCCTTGCCAGGGTCTTACAGTTGTTGCGTTTGCCTGATGGAACCGTGAAGGTGCTTTTGGAAGGTCAACGACGGGCCAAAGTGTCAAAATTTATAACAAACCCCTCTTATTTCTTAGCAACTGTTGAGCCATTCAAGGAAGAACCAGGGTCTCCGCAAGACATACAAGCCCTGACACGGGCCCTTATTGATCAGTTTGATCAATATGTTAAATTGCAGAAAAAGATCCCCAGTGATTTGATTTCTTCTATTACCCAAATCCCAGACCCGTCTAAGCTTGCGGATGTGGTGACGGCCCATCTTGCCTTTAAGCTTGAGGACAAGCAGGTCCTTCTTGAAACGAAAAATGTGGCCCAACGCCTGGAAAAGATCCTCAGCTTTATAGAGGGCGAAATTGGGGTCATGCAGGCGGAAAAAAGAATCCGCAGCCGGGTTAAACATCAAATGGAAAAAACCCAGCGCGATTACTATTTAAATGAACAAATTAAGGCTATTCAAAAGGAACTGGGGGAAGGAGAAGAGGGGAGGGACGAACTTTCTGAGCTGGAAGAACGCATCAAGAAAACAAAGCTTTCTAAGTCTGCTCTCGAGAAAGCAACGTCTGAGTTTAAAAAACTTCGCCAAATGAGCCCTATGTCAGCGGAAGCCACCGTTGTGCGCAATTATTTAGACTGGCTTTTAGATATTCCATGGGAAAGTCAAAGTCGTGTTAAGAAAGACCTAGAAAAAGCAGAAGAAGTCTTAAATGAAGACCATTATGGTCTTGAAAAAGTCAAAGAACGCATTATTGAATACTTGGCGGTCCAAAACCGTGTGGGAAAAATTCATGGCCCTATTTTATGCCTTGTAGGCCCGCCTGGCGTTGGAAAAACGTCTTTAGGGAAATCCATCGCCCGCGCAACAGGGCGAAACTTTGTGCGCATGTCTTTGGGTGGCGTTCGGGATGAAGCGGAAATCCGAGGCCATCGTCGAACCTATATTGGATCCATGCCGGGCAAAGTGATCCAAGGGATGAAAAAGGCAAAAACGGTCAATCCTTTGTTTTTGCTAGATGAAATTGATAAATTAGGGGCAGATTGGCGGGGCGACCCTAGCTCTGCCCTGTTAGAGGTCTTAGATCCAGAACAAAACAACAGCTTCAATGACCATTATTTAGAAATCGATTACGATCTCTCTAATGTTCTTTTCATCACCACCGCCAATACCCTGAACATGCCCCAACCTTTAATGGATCGTATGGAAGTGATTCGTATTTCTGGGTACACGGAGGATGAAAAGGTAGAAATTGCGCGCCAACACCTGCTTCCTAAGCAAATGCAGCTTCATGGCCTTAAAGAAGCGGAATTTTCAATTACGCACAAAGCTATTCGCGATCTTATCCGCACCTATACGCTTGAAGCAGGGGTCCGAAATTTAGAGAGAGAACTTGCAAATTTATGCCGAAAGGCTGTCCGTCATCTGGCCTCTCCTACCCATAAGAGCATTGAAATTACGACGAAAAACTTGCCAAAGTTTGCAGGAATTCCCCGTTTCCGCCATGGTGAAGTCGATCTTGAAGATGCGGTAGGCGTAACGACAGGGCTTGCCTGGACAGAAGTGGGGGGAGAACTCCTCTCCATTGAAGCCGTTATGTTGCCGGGCAAAGGAAAAATGCAGATCACCGGAAAGCTTGGGGAAGTGATGCAAGAATCCGTACAAGCTGCGGCAAGCTATGTTAAATCCAAAGCGCCCCAGTTTGGCATTGAGCCTCCTCTTTTTGATAAGAGAGATATCCATATTCACGTCCCAGAAGGAGCCACCCCAAAAGACGGCCCGTCAGCTGGGATTGCCATGTGCACCTCCATTGTGTCTGTTCTGACGGGCATTCCTGTTCGAAAAGATGTGGCCATGACCGGAGAAATTACATTGCGAGGGCATATTCTGCCCATCGGGGGGTTGAAGGAAAAACTTTTGGCCGCCCTGCGCGGAGGAATCAAAATCGTTATCATTCCCAAAGAAAATGAGAAAGATTTGGCTGAAATTCCCGCAAATGTAAAAAAGGGCCTCAAGATTATTCCCATTGCACGCGTTGAAGATGCCCTCAAAATTGCCCTTAAAGACCCTCTGCAACCCATCACGTGGACTGAGGAAATGGCCGTGATGGCGGCGCAAAAACAACGGCTCCTCGATATAAAAAATGAGGACATTACCACACACTAATCTTAACCTATTGAATGTTAATAAAAATAATTTTACGAGATTAGTTTTTAAGGCATTGACTGGATCTTAGGCTTCGAGTACCCTTTTTCCTAGAGTTTTGGGAAACCAGGACTATGTACAACACCTTATCGACAATTAACAAAAAGGATAGGATCCAGTGAATAAAAATGATCTAATAGCCTCTGTTGCTGAAATTTCAGGCCTCACGAAAGCGGACGCTTCACGGGCAATTGACGGAGTAATTCAATCCATTACACAAAGCTTAAAAGCAAACAAGGAAGTGCGCCTTGTCGGATTCGGGACCTTTGCAGTGACCCATCGTCCTGCAGGAGAAGGCCGCAATCCACGGACAGGCGAGAAAATTAAAATTCGCGCTTCAAAGCTTCCAAAGTTCCGTGCAGGAAAAGGCTTGAAAGAAGCGATCGCTTAAGCTTTCGGGTTTTTATCAAAGAAAAAAGGTGTGACCGAAAGGCGCACCTTTTTTTGTTAGATTAGTGTTGTTATGCAGGCACACATTTGTCATGCTTTCCCTTTTGTCATCCCCTTTGTTTGTCATCCCCGCTCCCCCTTGTCATCCCCGCTCCCACTTGTCATCCCCG